>JBBRFZ010000055.1:0-16643 GCA_038241165.1 Burkholderiales bacterium
GGCATGAGTTTTCCTTCTTGAAAGTGATCGGGATATTTTGCGGTTGTCGGGGAAACAGTCGGGGTTAGTGATATCCAAAATGGGACGTTTCGTATTTAAAAAAATGGGCAGATCGTCCGGGCATTTGGAGTTCGTCGGGAAGCGTCAACTATACTCCGAATCATGTCTGGTCGCATCCAGACAACCGTAACCATGGATGCTTCGGTTATGAACACGAGATCCTGTTCATTTTAACGATTATGAGAGGAACCTCAATATGGGCGACGAGAAAGAAAGTAAGGATTTGTCTCAAGATGTGGAATTTCACACTACGCTCGGCTGGCTTACCACTTTGTCGGTGACGATTGCGGCATGGGCTGGTCTGGCATCCTGAAGACGTGAATCATCAGTAGCGGGAAGTGGAGCAAAGGGCGGTTTTACCGCCCTTTGTCATTGGTGATCGGCTATGTCGCTCAACAGCAGAACAGGCTGCTTGCCATGATTTTGGATTTAAGTATAGTTCGGATAGTTACCGTTACTTTCGATCGGTATGATTTTCGGTCACCCTGCCGGGGTGACAGGCATTAAATCAAGACGGAGATCACCATGAAGAAACTGAAACATGAGGCGGAATTATTCAAGGGGGCATTGCTTGCAGGCGTGAAATATGCGGAGGAACGTGGAGTAGTCGAGTTTGAACCGACCGATTCTGCGAGCGAGAAACTCTTGTACATCTACAGGCTTCTGGTTCATGACAAAGTCATTCAGCCGTTGCCGGAAGATCAGGTCGCTGAAAAAACACTGCGGCACAGACTGGCAATCTGGTACTCGAAGCAACTGCCCGAAGATGATCCGCTGTTGAAGTAGAATCAGCATTGCACTACTTTCGGCCCTGTTGATCGAACAGGGATCAGGGCAATGTCAGCGTACAGGGCATAGTGATGATTACAGACGACTATACAGAAAAATTCCGCATCGACAAGTGGCTGTGCGCCGCGCGTTTTTTCAAGACGCGCTCGCTGGCGGCAGACGCGGTCGAGTGCGGCAAGGTGCATGTCAACGAGGTGCGCGTCAAACCGGCCAAGACATTGGCGGTCGGAGATATGCTCACCATCGACATGGGGCAAAAAAAGTATGTGTTGGAGGTGTTGGCGCTGTCCAGCCGACGCGGCCCCGCATCCGAGGCACAGAAACTCTATCGCGAGACCGATGCCAGCCGTCAGCGGCGGGAGGCCATCGCCGCGCAACTCAAGTCACAGCCACAACCGTTTTTCTTCAAGGGCAGGCCGACCAAACGCGACCGGCGCGAAATCGAGCGATTCAACAAAGGCAGGTAATGTTCGTTCAGGTTTGCGAAGCACTCTTGAATTCTGGGGGCATAGCCCGCAGACCGGGTGTCACCTTGTTTCGTCAAACAGCATTTCCAAACGCATGGTGAGCGCAAAGCTGCCATTGAAGTTGTTCACCTTCGGGAAAATAAATTGCGGGCTCAATTCAAAGAAAACCCATTCCCGGTGCAGTCGGTAACGGTAAAAGACAGATGCGACATACTCGGCCAATTGCACCTGCGGATTGCTCACCCCAATTGCGCTCAACTGATAAAGTAGGGCAGTCCGCTCGTTCAGGGTGTAATAGAAGGACAGATCCTGGCGCAGGTCGAAGTTCTGCTTGTCATTTAGCCAAGTGGCATTGCTGGTTGCGCGAAACAGCACTGGTTCGCTCAAAACATGCTCAAAGTCGATCTGGGTGGTTTCGCCTGCGCCTATGGTGTTGAACCAATACACGGACTGCGCGGCTTTCATCCGCCACGTATCCAAAGGAACTGAATAGCTGCTTCTGGCACGCATGAAGGGATCGAGGTGGATTCCCTGAAATTTCAGTCCGGCGTCGGCACTGATATGCATGGCCTTTAATTCTTCTTTCACCTTCTCATAGCGCAAAGCCAGGCCGTAACTCTGGGGCCCGGAAACCTGATTGTTGATGGCGGTATTCTGGTTTGGGACCGGCTCCCCTGTTGTATTTTGATCGGGGTTGGACTCGATCAGTAGATGCAGTTTCTTTTCCGTGGACGGCAAATTCAAATTGGCCCTTGCCGACAGTACGAGCTTGCGGTCGCCGCCATATCCGGTCGCTCTGGCAAGGTCCAGTTGAACGACGCTTTTATTGGCTTCCTGATAATTTCGATCATTGCCGAAAAACCGATCCATATCGGTTGCGAAACCGACTATTCTGCCGGACAAGTAATCACGCTGCGCATCAATAGAAGTAAGGATTCCCGTTTCCGGTGCCGGCACGGCAGCTTGTTCTGCGCCAAGCAATTTCAAGGGGGACAATAAAGCCATGGTCAAAGCCAGACTTGACGGAAGCCTGGACGATAGAATAGATTTTCGCGCAACAGGGAACATTTCGGGCAGATATTACACAATGTCTTTGCATAAGCGGAATTTGATGTGCGGGAACAGTATCAGCAAGCAGTAAAAAGTGGTTGGTTATTAATGTTCGAGTTCCTTTCCGCGCGGATGCTCCTGCCATGTTAAGCCTGATTCCTTTATCTGGTCAGTGCGCGACGAGTTGAAAAATATGGCTTGCCGATTTATTCTGTTACAAAATTTATCAATTGGCGGAATTTATCGATAGCAGAGTATACTTTTTCCTGATTGTTGGTGATGCTTGGGATGGGGAAGTATTATCGGCGTTGAACATGGAAATATTTTCGAAGGAGGGGATGTTTATGCTGAAATCACGATGCTTTACAGGGCGGCGATGGTTGCCGGTTATGCTCACCACTTTGGGATTGGCATGCGCGGCGAACAGCTTCGCAGCACCCCAGTCCGAGACTCCGAAAGCTTTGCAAGCAATTTACCGGCAGGCGGTCGCAAGCCCGATACGAACCGATGATGACAGGAGTGCCGATGCCAAGCGCAAGTCACTGGCGTTTCTGCAATTCACCAGGGTACGCCCCGGCATGCAGGTGCTGGATGTTTCTGCAGGCGGCGGTTACACCACGCAATTGCTTGCACTGGTTGTCGGCAGCAGGGGAAAGGTCTGGGCGCAGGGACCCGAGCTGTCGCGGGTATTGCAGACGCGCTTGGCGAGCCACCCGCAGGACAATATCATTCCGGTCGCGCAGCCTTTCGAGGATCCGATACCTGCCAACGCACCCAAGCTGGATCTGATCACCCTGATCATGAATTACCACGATATCGCCTACATGCCGGTGGACCGTGAGAAGATGAATCGGCATCTGTTCGATGCGCTGAAACGGGGAGGGCATCTGGTTATACTGGATCATTCGGCCAAGCCGGGCAGCGGTATCTCAGTCGCAAAAACACTGCACCGTATCGAAGAAAAAGTAGTGCTGGACGAAGAACGGAAAGCCGGCTTCAAGCTGGAAAAGGAAGGTTATTTCATGAAGAATCCGGCTGACCCGCGCGATAAGGCCTTCTTCAACATGACGATACCGACGGACAAGTTTGCACTGCGTTTCGTCAAGCCCTGATGGATCGGGTAATGTCTGAACTTGGAAACAACAACGGAGGATCACAGTGAAAACCGTATTGATCACCGGCGCCAACCGTGGAATCGGGCTGGAATTTTGTCGACAATATGCCGCAGAGGGCTGGCGTGTCCTTGCCTGCAGCCGCTATCCCGAAAAATCGGATGAACTCAACAAACTGGCGGCTGGAAATCCGGAACTGATAAAAGTTCATGCGCTCGATGTCGCTGACCATGTCGAGATCGACAGGCTGGCTCAGGTACTGGCCGATGAATCGATAGACCTGCTCATCAACAACGCCGGCCTCTATCCTGATTCCGATAAAAGCGGTTTTGGTCATACCGATTATGCGGAATGGATGCAGGCATTCCGCATCAATACCATGGCGCCCCTCAGGATGGTCGAGACATTCGCCACGCAAATCGCCCGCGGCAAGCAAAAAACCATCGTGACCATCACCAGCAAAATGGGCAGCATTGCCGACAATAGCGGGGGCGGCAGTTACCTTTATCGTTCCAGCAAAGCGGCGGTCAACATGGTTGTGAAAAGTCTGGCTATCGACCTCAAGCCGCTTGGCATTACCGCAGTCGTGTTCCATCCCGGCTGGGTCAAGACTGATATGGGTGGGCCGAACGCAATGATCTCCGCCGAGCAAAGCGTATCCGGCATACGGCAGGTGATAAGCGGACTTTCACCGGCCGACTCCGGGAAATTTTTCGGCTATGATGGCCAGGCTATTCCATGGTAGCCATGGCTGAAGCCGGGCCATGTACAGGCGGCATCTCGCATTTTGATTAACAACAGACCAGCCAGGGGAACTTATGGATATTTTTCAAAAATTAATTATTTTCGTCACTGTGTTTCTGGTAGTCAGCGGCCTGATCTGGTTTATATTCCTGGCCCATTGACCGGTCGCCATTCGTCAAGTCAGCCTGTGGTCCAACAAGCGATTTAACCTGCCCAAGACTGTTTTGCGGGGTCGTTCTGGCACGACGATATCCCCTCTGTTGAATGAACCTGCCAGAGATAGAAATAAAGAGGCCCTGGAATTGAAAAAAGAATTTTGGCTGGAGCGCTGGGAGCGGGAAGAAACCGGTTTTCATCAGGACGATTTCAACCCGTATCTGCGCCAATACTGGCAAGAATTGCAGCTTGCACGCGACAGCGAGGTATTCGTGCCGCTGTGCGGCAAAAGCCGCGATATGTTATGGCTGCGCGATCAGGGATGCCAGGTCCTGGGAGTGGAACTGAGCGACATCGCGGTACAAGCTTTCTTCAGGGAAAACGGCTATGACCCGCGGCAGGTCAGCCGACATAGGGTCGTCGGCGGAAAATTCGAGCAGTGTGAGGCGGAGGATATCCGCATCATGTGCGGGGATTTCTTCGATCTGGGCAAGGCTGACCTGGATAAAGTGATCGCAGTGTACGACCGCGCATCGTTGATTGCGCTGCCACCGGAAATGCGCGAACAATACGTCCGGCATCTGGCCAGCATCCTGCCGCCAGCCACTCAAATCCTGCTTGTCACCCTGGAATATCCACAGCCGGAAATGCAGGGGCCGCCATTTTCGGTTTCCGCAAGTGAAGTGGAAGCCTTCTACCGCGAGCACGCCGAGGTCCGTCTGCTGGCGCAAATCGATGTGCTGGCACAAAACCCGCGCTTCCGGCAGCGCGGGTTGACCGGCATGGTGGAAAGCGTTTTTCTGTTGACGCTGCGTTAGCTTGAATAAGGTGCTGCCAATTCACATGAATGTGTCAGCCCGGCTTTATCCGGAATCACGACCCTGTGGTAGCATCAAAATCCGTCCTATCCCGGTCGCCCAATCCGGGCCACACTATGCCATTCGTTAACCACTCACCGGTTTGGGTGCCTTTGCCTGTGGACTGCACCGCAACAGCCGGGAATTTCGGGGGAGCGGGACAGTGCCGGTGATTTCCCTGTTGCTGGTTGGCATCATCATGGCTGGCATTTTCTACATCATTCTCATCAAGCGCAGGCTTGCCCTTGATGCCGCCGGGCGCGAACAGTCCGAGCAACGCGAACAGACGCGCAACCATGTGCTTGAAATGCTGGCACATGGCGCACCGCTCCCCTCCATACTGGAAGCTATCGTACGGGGTGTGGAGCAGGAGCAACCATTGATGCTTTGCAGCATCATGCTGATCGGTAACGAGGGCAAACGCCTTTATAGCGGTGCAGCACCCAGTCTGCCCGATTTCTATAATGACGCGGTCGACGGAATGGAAATCGGCATCGGCGCAGGTTCCTGCGGCACTGCAGCCTTTACCGGACAGCGCGTCATAGTGGAAGACATTCTGGCCCATCCTTATTGGCGCGATTACCGGGAACTTGCCGTCAGGGCGGAACTGGGTGCCTGCTGGTCGGAGCCGATCTGTTCTGCTTCCGGAAAAGTGCTGGGTATCATTGCTGTTTATCATCATCAGCCTCACCAGCCTGATGACGATGAAATCCGCCTGATCGAGCAAACTGCCAACCTGGCCGAAGTTGCGCTGGGGCGCAGCTATGCCGACCAGGCGCTCAATGACAGCGAGAAATTGCTCTCCGATATTCTGGAAAACGTCACCGCCTACATCTATATGAAAGACACGCAGAGCCGTTATTTGTTCGCCAACCGGCTGTTGCGTGAGCGGTTCGATGCGCCTATGGAGGAAATCGTTGGTTATGACGACCACAAATTTTTTGATGCAGATACTGCCGACAATATGCGCAAGGATGATTTGCGCGTGTTGCAGCAAGGGGAGACACTCCAGACCGAAGAGACCAGCCTCAATATCCTGACCGGGGTGACCGAGGTTTTTCTGTCGGTCAAGCTTCCGCTGCGGCGCGAGGACGGCAAAATTTATGCTTTATGCGGTATTTCCACCGACATCTCCGAGCGCAAGGATATCGAGGAACACATGCAACACATGGCTCAGTATGATGCGCTCACCCACCTGCCCAACCGCGCGTTGTTCAATGACCGTCTGCACCAGGCGATCGCCGGCGCGCTGCGAAACAAGGCGCATCTGGCGCTGATGTTCATTGATCTGGACAAGTTCAAGCCGGTCAATGACACATACGGTCACGGCGTGGGTGATCTGTTGCTGAAGGAAGTCGCGCTGCGCATTCAGGATTGCCTGCGCGATTCAGATACTGCCGCACGGATAGGCGGCGACGAATTCGTGATATTGTTGCCGGCCATCGAAACGGAGCAGGACGCCATCAAGGTCGGGGAGAAGATACGCCATTTCCTGAACCAGCCTTTTGAACTGGCCGGGCACACCCTGAAAATTGGCTCGAGTATAGGCGTTGCCGTCTATCCGGAACACGGCAGCGATGAAAAGCTTCTGATCAAAAGTGCCGACATCGCCATGTATCATGCCAAGAAAAATGGCCGGAACAACGTTAAAATATATCAACCGGGTATGCAGGAGATCGGCCAGTGAATTAAATACCCGTGCCGTCGCAAGAAATCGCAACAGACGAATACTGGCTTGCCTTCCATTTTCTATCAATCACATATCCCCCAGCCGGGATTTTACAGGTGCCATGCAGCAATGAAACAATCCGAAATCAAATTTACCATTACACTCGACGACAACAAGATACCGCAAAAGATCGACTGGAGCGCCTCCGATGCGAACAAGGAAAGCACCAGCAATGCGGTGATGATTGCGCTTTGGGATGCGGAGGAAAAAAATACACTGCGTATTGATCTGTGGACCAAGGACATGATGGTGGACGAGATGAAGCGGTTTTACCACCAGAACCTGCTATCCATGGCCGATGGTTTTGAGCGCGCCACGGGAGAAGTCGAGGCGGCCAAAGCCATGCGCAATTTCGCCCAGGAATTCGGCGAGCGCCTGAATCTGGTCATGAAAAACAGTTTTTATTCTCAGGGCAAGAACAAATAGGTTTGCGCAGGTACAAGGCGCAAATCCTCGACGCTACTTTTGCGCTGCCGACCATTTCTGCAGCGCTTCAAGCGTGTTTTCGACATGCTTGTCCGGTTGCAGGTCTGTATAGGTATAGATGATCTTGTTGTCGGGCGTAATCACGTAGGAAGTGCGATTCGCGTACTCCGGCTTGGCCGTGAGAATCGCATCGTAGGATTTCATGATGCGCTGATCGGGATCGGCGGCCACAGGGAATTTGCTGCGGCATTCGCTGACCGAGAACCGGTTCAGTTTTTCGATATCATCGTGAGAAACACCGATCACGGTCGCACCAAGTGCCTGGTATCTTTCGATTGCATCGGCAAAATCATGCGCCTCGATTGTGCAGCCCGGCGTGAATGCTGCCGGATAGAAATAAAGCACAACCGGACCCTTCTTCAGGGCATCAGCAAGCGAATAGGTGAACACCTTGCCCCCTATAGAGGCCTGCGTAACAAAGTTCGGTGCGGTGGCGCCGGTATTAAGGGCCGAATATGCCGGCATTGATAGAAATAGGATCAACAAACCAGGAATAAAAAATCTTCTCATTTCAAACTCCTTTGTGTAAATCGGTGAAAGCCCGATCTCCTTGATCAGACCTATATGATGCGTATATTTCGCAGTCTCATCAAGCCTTGGACAACAATTTGAGCGCCTGACGGATACCGTCCGACACGCTGGCATCCTTGGGCAATTGTTTGGCTGCCCAGTCCGCTTCCTTGTCGTTGTAGCCCAGTGCCTGCAAGGCATTCACGATGTCATTTCCGGCTGAGAAAACGGCCGCGCCCCGAGCAAAGTCCGCGCCGGCCAAAACGAATTTTCCCTGTAACTCCAGGAGCAGGCGTTCCGCGGTTTTCTTGCCCACGCCGGGTATTTTGGTGAGTCGTCCTGTTTCCTTGTTTGCCACGGCCAATGCCAGATCATTCAGGCTCAGGCCTGACAATACCGAAAGCGCCAGCTTGGGGCCCACTCCGCTGATCTTGAGCAACTGGCGGAACGCGAGGCGCTCTTCCTTGCTCAGGAATCCATAAAGCAGGTGCGCATCCTCGCGCACGATGAGTTGCGTGTGCAGCACCACTTTTTCGTGCAGCACGGGCAGGTTGTAGAACGTGCTCATGGGCACGTCCAGCTCGTAAGCCACGCCCTGTACATCCAGCAAAATCTGCGGTGGGTTCTTTTCCAGCAGTATTCCAGTCAGTCTCCCTATCATATCAATCTACCCTTTTTAACGCGGTATCCCGCCGTGGCCAATGCTCCCAGGCCTTGTCCGCCATGCGCATGGCAGATTGCACAAGCCAGCGCGTCTGCCGCATCCGGGCTGGGGGTACCCGACAACTTCAATAAGCGTTGCACCATTTGCTGCACCTGTTCCTTGTCTGCATGACCGTTGCCGACTACGGCCTGTTTCACCTGCAGAGCCGTATATTCCGCCACCGGGAGATTTGCCAGAACCGCCGCACAGATCGCCGCGCCGCGCGCCTGCCCCAGCAACAGGGTGGATTGCGGATTGACGTTGACAAATACTTTTTCCACCGCGACCTGGTCCGGTTGATGCTGCGTGATTACGTCCCCCAGGGAATTCAGGATTACTTTTAACCGTTCAGGCAGTTCGCCGTCCGGTGTCTTGATGCAGCCGCTGCCGACGTAATGCAATTGCTGCCCGACTTTGTCCAGTACACCGAAGCCGGTGATGCGCAGACCGGGGTCTATGCCTAAAATTCTTAGCGGGGAAGGGGAAAGTGAGAAGGGGGAAGGGTGGCTCATCGGTGCGCGGAGGTTTTACCCTTACCCCTTCTCTCTTCACTCTTCCCTGGTTTCATTCTTCAATTACCGCCGTCGTATAGACCTCTTGCACATCGTCCAGATCTTCCAGTGCGTCCAGCAGCTTCTGCATCTTTGCCGCATCTTCGCCGGCGAAGATCACTTCGTTGGCCGGTTTCATGAGGACTTCGCCGAATTCGGCTTTGTATCCCGCTGCTTCCAATGCCTGTTTTACATTGATGAAATCATGCGGGCCGGTGATCACCTCGATGCTGCCGTCATCATTGGCAATGATGTCTTCCGCACCCGCATCCAGCGCCACTTCCATCAGGCCGTTCTCGTCCGTGCCCGGGGCAAAGATCATTTGCCCGCAGTGCTTGAACAGGAACGAAACCGAACCATCGGTGCCGAGGTTTCCACCGTTCTTGGTGAACGCATGACGCACGTCGGCGACCGTCCGGGTCTTGTTGTCGGTCATGCAGTCCACCATTACCGCCGCGCCGTTGATGCCGTAGCCCTCATAGCGGTTCTCCTGGTACTCCACACCGTCGAGCTCGCCGCTGCCGCGCTTGATGGCGCGCTCGACGTTGTCCTTGGGCATGTTGTTGGAATAAGCCTTGTCCATCGCCAGGCGCAGGCGTGGATTGCCATCCGGATCGCCGCCGCCCATGCGTGCAGCCACGGTGATTTCCTTGATCAATCGCGTGAATATCTTGCCGCGCTTGGCATCCTGTTTGCCCTTGCGATGCTGGATGTTTGCCCATTTACTGTGTCCTGCCATACCGTTCCCCGAAAAACCAGCAATATTGTTTTGAATTAAAAAGTTGCGCGATGGTATCATTTCCGTATCAATAACCCAACATTCAGGACCTTGGGCATAGACTGGAACTGGCGTGACCAAATCTTACCGGGTGACAAAATGCCATGTGCCGGGTGGCATGCCGAACTCTGCCGGGGGAACCATTGGTGATCGTTTTTCGACTTGGCAAGGAGAATAGCAATTGAAAACCATACTGGTTGCAAATCCCAAAGGCGGTAGCGGTAAAACCACGCTCTCGGTGAATATTGCCGGATTTCTGGCCAACCGCGGCCAGCGCGTGGCCATGCTCGATCTTGATCGCCAGCAATCCGCCTCGCTGTGGCTCTCAACGCGCTCCTCCGATTTTCCGCCGATACGGACGCTGGAATCAAAAAAAGACGAAGCACAACGCAACGACTGGCTGGTAATCGATTCACCCGCCGGCCTGCATGGCAAGAACCTCGCCCATGCCCTCAAGCTGGCCAGCAAGATCATTGTGCCCGTCGCCCCTTCTTTATTCGACCTGCAAGCCAGTCTCGATTTCCTGAAAACACTTGCCGAAGAAAAGAAGGTACGCAACAGCAAGTGCCATATCGGCGTCGTCGGCATGCGCATGGAAATGCGCACCAAGGCTGCCTGGGCGCTGGAACATTTTCTCGCCACTCTCGAATTGCCGATACTCGCTTACCTGCGCGAGACACAGGTGTATGTGAACGCCGCCTTCGAGGGGAAATCCCTGTTCGATCTGCCTCACCACATCGCCGAACGCGAGCTTGAGCAATGGACGTTTTTGCAGGAGTGGCTGTTGCAGGATTAGCAGGTCGCAACCGGCACCGGTGAGACACGCGGTTTCAGACTGCGGCGATATTGAATCTCATGATGCGATAGAAATCCGAGAAACAGAATTCCACCGCAGGTTCACCGTCCAGCGCTTTGCCGTTCTGGTCGAGCGCACCGGATAATTTTTCCGCCACGTCTTCCTTCCAGAATCCCGGCAGAAAGGGTTCGAGCCGTCCAAGTATCCAGCGCAGCGGTACGAGTCGATACAGCCAGTGATGCTGCGGGGTAGCGGCGTATTCCGTGATCAGCACCGAACCGCCCGGACGCACCACGCGCGCGATTTCGGCATAGGTGCTGTGCCTTGCATCGGCGGGCATTTCGTGGAACAGAAAAAACACGATGACCTGATCGAAGGCATCGCTGCGATAAGCCAGACATTCGGCATTCATGCGCGCAAGGTGGCGGCGTGCCGCGAATCCGTGCGTCTTGCGTTCTGCCAGCCGCAATTGTCCCGTGGCGATATCGCACAGGTGAACTTCATTCCGGGTAAGCGACAGCAGCGATGGCGTGAGTTTGCCGTACACGCAGGTCAGCTGCAGCAGCCTTGCGTACGGCCCGGTTTCGATTTGCGCCAGCGTGCCTTTCAGCAGGGTGTCGTACTGCCGGAACAGGATCGCGTTGATGACGGGTTGGTGATCGAAGAACCAGATCCCCCAGTCCCACAGGTAGGCCCACCAGTAATAGCGTGCGAGGTATTCGGGCACGCCATCAAGAAATTTTCTGTATATGCGCATACCCGAAGGCCGGAGCGTATTTGATTAACGGTTCAAACGTTGAACAGAAAATTCATCACGTCGCCGTCCTGCACAACATAATCCTTGCCTTCGACACGCATCTTGCCCTTTTCCTTTGCTCCCGCTTCACCGCCGCAGGTAATGAAGTCGGCGTATGAAATGGTCTGTGCGCGGATGAAGCCCTTCTCGAAATCGGTGTGTATCACACCGGCGGCTTGCGGTGCGGTGTCGCCCTTGTGGATGGTCCAGGCACGCACTTCTTTCACACCTGCAGTGAAGTAGGTTTGCAGGCCGAGCAGTTCATAACCGGTACGGATCAGGCGATTCAGACCGGGCTCATCCAGACCGAGGTCAGCGAGAAACTCCTTCTTGTCGGCATCTTCAAGGTCCGCCAGTTCAGCTTCGATCTTGGCGCAAAGTGCGACAACGGGCGCGCCTTCTTTCGCCGCGTGCTCACGCAGATGATCCAGGTGAGGATTATTTTCGAAACCATCCTCGAGCACGTTGCCGACATACATCGCAGGTTTGATAGTGAGCAGGCACAATGGCTTGATCAGAATTTTGTCCTCGTCGCTCATATCGAAAGTGCGTGCAGGTTTGCCCTCGTTCAGGTGCGGCAGCAGTTTCTCCAGCACGGATAGCAGTTTCTGTGCATCCTTGTCGCCGGACTTGGCCTTTTTGCCGTCGCGCTGGATCGTGCGTTCCACCACTGCAAGGTCTGCCAATGCCAGTTCGGTGATAATGACCTCGATGTCGGAGAGTGGATCGACCTTGCCCGACACATGCACCACGTTCTCATCATCAAAACAGCGCACCACGTTGACGATGGCATCGGTCTCGCGGATGTTGGCGAGGAACTGGTTGCCCAGACCTTCGCCCTTGGATGCGCCCGCCACCAGGCCGGCGATATCGACGAATTCGACGATGGCCGGTTGCATGCGCTGCGGCTTGACGATCTTCGCCAGCTCATCCATGCGCGGATCCGGAACTTCGACGATGCCGACGTTGGGCTCTATGGTGCAGAACGGATAATTTTCAGCGGCGATGCTCGCCTTGGTCAGCGCATTGAACAGGGTGGATTTGCCCACATTGGGCAGGCCGACGATACCGCATTTGAGACTCATAACTTGTATCTTTCTAAAAAATGAAGCAAAAAGAACAGGGGCAAGTTGCAAGGTTCAAGATACAAGTAAAACCCTCGACTCTCCTTGCATCTTGTACCTTTTACCTTGCGTCTTATTCCTTGTACCCTTCTTCTTGAACCTTGAACCTTGAACCCTGAACCCTGAACCCTGAACCTTGAACCTTAGTTGCTGTGCAGTTTCAACATCGCTGCTTCCTGCCCACCTTCAATGATGAGTTGCGCTACGTCTTGTGCGCGCTGCATCGCCTCATCGATCAAAACCTGCTCTTCTTTGCGCGGTGCTTTCAATACATAATTCACGACTTCCGCGCGGTCGCCCGGATGTCCGATACCGACACGTAATCGCCAGAAATCCTTACTACCCAAATGTGCGATGATGTCTTTCAGCCCGTTGTGTCCGCCATGTCCTCCACCCAGCTTGAGTTTGGCACTGCCCGGCGGCAGGTCAAGTTCGTCATGCACCACCAATATCTGGTTCGGCAATATCTTGTAAAACTGCGCCAATGCAACCACCGAGCGACCGCTCACATTCATGAAAGTCTGGGGTTTGAGCAGAAACACTTCATGCCCATGCAACTGGCCGCGCGCAGTCAGGCCATGGAACTTGGCCTCGCTCCCGAAACTCAGCTTTTGCAAGCGGGCGAGTTCGTCCACCCACTGGAAACCGGCGTTGTGCCGGGTGGTTTCGTATTCGCGTCCGGGATTGCCCAGACCAACAATCAAACGTATCGCACTCATTTTGTTCATGACGCCCGAATAAAAAAACCCGCCATTGCTTTCGGCATGGCGGGTTTATGCAGCCAAGTCGAGTTATTTGTCTTTTTTGGCGGCAGGTGCAGCAGCGGCTGGTTTAGCAACTCCGGCAGCAGCTGTTTTAGCAACCCCGGCAGCAGATGCAGGCGCCGCTGCGGCAGAAGCAGCTTCGGCAGCCTCAGCCTCTGCAGTTACTTCGGCCTCCAACATGCCGCGAGGAACCTGCACTGTGGCGACCACCGCTTCAGCAGTGTGTGTGCCGTGTGCGGCTGCTTCCACGCCAGCGGGCAGCTTCAGGTCGGCGACGTGCACCGAGTGGCCCAGTTCCATTTGTCCCAGGTCCACTTCGATGAAGGCAGGCAGATCCTTGGGCAAACACATGATATCCAGCTCGGTAATCACGTGGCTGATCTTGCCGCCATCGGTTTTCACTCCCGGCGAGACTTCTTCGTTGATGAAGTGCAACGGCACCTTGATGTGCATCTTTTTCTTTGCATCCACGCGCTGGAAGTCGATGTGCTGAACCTGCTGGCGGAACGGGTGCATGATGAAATCGCGCAACAGCACGGATTCCTTTTTGCCGTCCAGATTCAGTGTCAAAATGGATGCATGGAACGCTTCCGCACGCAATTTGTAATACAGTTCATTGTGATCCAGTTCGATCATGTTCACGTCGCCCACGCCATACACAACACCTGGCACGCGGCCGGTGTTACGCAGACGGCGGCTCGCACCCGTTCCTTGCGCCTTGCGAATTGTTGCATTGATTTCGATTGTCATTTTACTTCTCCAGAAAACTGAATCGTCCGCGACCAGACGATTCAACATTTGCGGCAACCAACATGATTACCGCTTAAAACTTATTCAGTGAAAAGTGAGCTCACCGACTCTTCGCTATTGATGCGGCGTATCGTTTCTGCCAGCAATTCAGCCGTGCTCAACTGGCGGATGCGCTTGCAGTTGCGCGCTGCTTCGCTTAGCGGGATGGTGTCGGTAACGACCAGTTCATCCATCGCAGAATTCTCGATGCGCTCAATCGCCGGGCCGGACAGCACCGCATGGGTACAATAGGCCAATACGCGGGTGGCGCCTTTTTCCTTGAGCGCGTTGGCTGCTTCGCACAGCGTATTGGCGGTATCCACCAGGTCATCCATGATCAAACAGGTACGGCCTGCCACGTCACCGATGATGTTCATCACCTTCGCCACGCCCGGTTTGGGGCGGCGCTTGTCTATGATCGCCAGATCCGCGTCCAGCTGCTTGGCCAGCGCACGGGCACGCACCACACCTCCGACGTCCGGCGATACCACGATCAGATTCGGGTAGTTGTGCTTCCATACATCCGACAGCAGGATTGGACTGGCGTAAATGTTGTCCACCGGAATATCAAAGAAACCCTGTATCTGGTCGGAGTGCAGATCCATCGTCAACAAGCGGTCAACGCCGGCGCTGGACAGCATATCTGCAACCAGTTTGGCGGTAATCGCAACCCGTGCCGATCGCAGCCGGCGATCCTGGCGCGCGTAGCCGAAATACGGCATCGCGGCGGTGATACGGCCAGCCGAAGCGCGCTTCAGCGCATCCACCATTACCAGCACTTCCATCAAATTGTCATTGGTCGGCGCACATGAGGATTGCAGCACGAACACATCCTTGCCGCGCACATTCTCAAGCAGCTCGACCTGGACTTCCCCATCCGAAAAGCGGCCTACCGTGGCGCGCCCCAGATGAATCTGCAGATACTTTGCGACCGCCTCAGCGAGCCTGGGATTGGCATTGCCGGTAAACACCATCAAGCTGTCGTAGGACACGTGCGACCCCTTAATCTATCGAATCACTCAAGGCTTACACCCCGAAACAAGCGCATATGCGCCAAAAACTGGCTGGGGCGGTAGGGATCGAACCTACGAATGCTGGAATCAAAATCCAGTGCCTTACCACTTGGCGACGCCCCATCAAGAGGGTACCTCTCAAAATCCAGATTTCATCCCAACTGCGGCGTTGCGGGAAAAATTTCTTGCTTACATATAACCCATATGCGGCGCTGCGAAATTTTCCCCACGCCTTGCATTTGGGCGAACTCTGAATTTTTAGAGGCACCCTGCAACTCTTGCAAAACTCTTACAATTCCATCAATCCAGCACCCAATCATGCAACGGATGTCTTGCCAAACCTTGTGCCACCACACCGTGCATCCACGGCGGCAACTGTTTAATCACTGTTTCGGCCTCGCCGCGACTGTCAAACTCTGCAAACACACAAGCGCCCGATCCGGTCATCATTGCTTTGCCGAAGTTTCCCAGCCAACCTATATGATTTGCCACTTCAGGGTAGAGTTTGCACACCACAGGCTGTAAATCGTTGTGAAACTCTCCCTCGTCGCACAACAGTTCCCGCTCCGAGAGGGCGCGCATTGTGATGGAAACCGCATTCCGTGTCAATTCTGGATGTGCAAAAATCTGAGCGGTCGGCACACGCACCGGCGGGAACAGGATGACATAACAGGCTTCGGGCAACGGGTAGGCTTGCAACTGCTCGCCCACGCCCTCGGCAAACGCATTTTCACCAAATATGAATACCGGTACATCCGCCCCCAGTCGCAAACCAATTTGCATCAGGCGTTCCCGTGACAAATCCAGGGACCACAGGCGATTCAGCGCAATCAGCACGGTTGCCGCATCCGAGCTGCCGCCACCCAGCCCTCCACCCATCGGGATATGCTTCTCAATCGTGATGTCGGCGCCCAGGGCACAACCGGTTTCGCTTTTCAGGAGACGTGCGGCTTGCACGCACAGATCCTGCTCTTCCGCTATGCCTTCGAGGTTATTGGCGCGCCGTATCACACCGTCTGCACGCAGGCTGAAGTGTAGCGTGTCATGCAGATCGATGAAGCGGAACAGGGTTTGCAGCAAATGGTAGCCGTCGGGCCTGCGTCCTGTGACATGCAAAAACAGATTCAATTTTGCCGGGGCGGGGCAGGTAAGTTGCGCTCCGATACCCCGGCTTGGTGCTGGCTGCGTCATCATCGGGCTACGCGGCAACTGTTCTTTTAATTTGGATTCCATTGCCATTCGTCGATCAGCAATCGCACCTTCAAGTGTTTATGGCTCAACTGCAGACGCGTCGGTAAACCGTCCGGGGCATAGTTCAGGTAACGCACTTCCCAGTCATTCTGGAGCAACTCGCTGATTCGCCCCTTGC
>JBBRFZ010000056.1:0-16637 GCA_038241165.1 Burkholderiales bacterium
ATAATATTCAAGAAAGAAGTTGGAGCAGAATGGTATTTATTTTGTGTTCTAATATTCAAACTGATACTCACTGAAGCAATTGTTCCCATACCAATACCCATTACAAATTGCTGAAAAAAACTCATCCAATTAAATTGATCAAAAATATTCATCCTAAAATTTTCAATGGGTGGCTCTAACGTTAAGCTAAGGGGCGCCGCGCTTTTGCGGCGTCCCGCTTGAGCGACGGGTTGGGCGGAGAGACAACTGAACCGCTCAGCCAAATACCACACTCAAACAATAAAATATTAAATAAAAACAATGGCATACAAAACACTGCCACTGCACTAAACAACTGCGTCAGCGGCTAGCGCTGCACGACAAACAATGAAAACAAACGGCAAAAAAAGAACTGCAATTTAACGTCCACAGCATGCCATGAACTGAAGCAGAGAATCAACAAAGTGCGGCACGAAAAACCTGGCACCGAACTACAGAAAAATATTTCAAACTCGCTGTGGGTTTATACGCCCAACGTTGAGCTAAGGGGCGCCGCGCTTTTGCGGCGTCCCGCTTGAGCGCCGGGTTGGGCCCTGTGCACTTTCAACGAAGCGCCGAACCCAGCACACACAAAAAAGCAGTGAATGATAAGTTACCACTGCACCAAAATACCGAAATAACAAACTTCAATAAAACTGTCAGCCTAAGGCAAACCAAAACTCAAAACAACAATTCAAATGCTCAGGCTACTTTAAAACTAAAGACAGAAAACAGAACAATTACCGCAGGGCCCAACGTTAAGTAGACACCCTAAAAAATGCCGGGAAAGGCACCTTGGAGGTGTATAATCTGGCATCCGTGGTGCAATGCCATGAATTGATTAAGGACTGGATTATGGTACACCCTAATTTGCCGGAAAAAAGCACCAATGCAAAACCTCCCAAGCTACTTGATCAGGTACGCGACAAGCTGCGGGTTAAACACTACAGCATTCGCACCGAACAAACCTACGTAGATTGGATTAAACGCTATATTTATTTCCACGGCAAGCGTCATCCGAAGGATATGGAGGCGCGCGATGTAGAGGCCTTCCTTACGCATCTGGCCGTGGCGGGCAAGGTTTCCGCGTCTACCCAGAATCAGGCAAAGTCTGCAATATTGTTTCTTTACCGCGAAGTATTGGAAATACAGCTGCCCTGGCTGGATAACGTGACGCAGGCCAAGGCACCAAAACGATTGCCGGTGGTGCTGACGGTGAGCGAGGTTCAAGCTGTGTTATCGCGTCTCTCCGGGACTCATGCGCTGATTGCCTCTTTGTTGTACGGCGGCGGGTTGCGTCTGATGGAGGCGGTACGCTTGCGGGTAAAGGATGTGGATTTTGCACGGCACGAAATCCTGGTGCGCGAGGGCAAGGGATTCAAGGATCGCGTGACGATGTTGCCGGAAGCCGTGGCTGCGCAACTCAAAGCGCATCTGCTCAAGGTGAAAATATTGCACGACGAGGATCTGGTGCAGGGATTCGGCGAGGTGTATCTGCCGTTTGCGCTGGACAAGAAATATCCGAACGCGGGGCGTGAATGGGGCTGGCAATATTGTTTTCCGTCGAAGAATTTATCGGTTGATCCGCGCTCCGGCAAGACGCGCCGCCATCATGTGGACGAGAAAGGCGTGCAGCGTGCGATGAAACAGGCGGTGCGCGATGCAGGATTGGTCAAGCCTGCGACGCCGCATACCCTGCGCCATTCTTTCGCCACGCATCTGTTGCAATCCGGCTATGACATCAGGACGGTACAGGAATTGCTCGGCCATGCGGATGTTTCCACCACGATGATTTACACTCATGTATTGAACAAGGGCGGCAAGGGTGTGGTGAGTCCGCTGGATCGGTAGAGGGCGTGTTTTGTAGGAGCGGGCCATGCCCGCGATCAAATATGGTTCGCGGGCAGCACCCGCAAGGGGTACGCCGTGGTTGTGAGGGGCTGAAGCCCCAACAACACACGCAGGGCGCGCTCCTACAAGATTTTGTTTGACTAATCGGGAGAATTTATGGGTTTGGGACCGGTGATGCTGGATGTGCTGGGCAAGACGCTGATGCCGGAGGACGAAGCGCGGCTGATGCATCTGCTGGTCGGCGGGGTGATATTGTTCGCGCGCAATTACGAGTCGCCCAGCCAGCTTGCCGAACTCACTGCGGCGATCCATGCACTGCGCTCTCCGCCGCTGCTAATCGCGGTGGATCACGAGGGCGGGCGGGTGCAGCGCTTTCGCGAGGGATTCACGAAAATTCCGCCGATGCGCGAGCTCGGCAAAATCTGGGATGCGCATCCGCAGCGCGCGCGCCATCTGGCGCAGCAGGTCGGCTATGTGCTGGCTGCGGAGTTGCGCGCCTGCGGCGTGGACTTCAGTTTTACGCCGGTGCTGGACGTGGATTACGGACAGAGCAGCGTGATCGGTGACCGCGCGTTCCACAGCGATCCGCAGGCGATCGCGGAACTGGCGCACAGTCTGTTGCTCGGACTGAAGCAGGGCGGGATGCACTCGGTCGGCAAGCATTTCCCCGGTCACGGCTATGTGAAGGCGGATTCACATCTGGATATCCCGGTGGACGACCGCGCGTTCGTCGATATCGAGATGTGCGATCTGATCCCGTTCCGCCGCATGGTGGATTGCGGCCTGACTGCGGTGATGCCGGCTCATGTGATCTATTCCAAAGTTGATAGCCGTTCGGCCGGATTCTCGCCGGTCTGGTTGAAAAAAATCCTGCGCGACCAACTGGGTTTCGAGGGCTGTATCTTCAGCGACGACTTGAGCATGGAGGGCGCGACTGTGGCGGGCGGGATCGTGCAGCGTGCGGAAGCCGCGCTGAATGCCGGCTGCGACATGGTGCTGGTGTGCAACAAGCCGGAATCGGCGGATGAATTGTTGCATGGCTTGAGTTGGGAAATGCCCGCTGCAAGCCGCGCCCGGCTGGCACAGATGCGCGGCAAAACCCATCCGGAATCGCAGCCCCGGTTGCATGAACAACCCCAATTTCTCAAAGCGCTGGACGAGGTTGCCGCAATCGGCATGAGCAATCCGGAATTGCCGCTTGCTTAGCCGGCGGCACACTTGCGAAAATTATGTCTGTCCTTACGGTCGTGAGATAATCAGCGTCATGTCCCAAATATTTGTTATGGTTCTCATATGAGTGAATTACAAGCATCCCTGCTGGCCATCGGTTTGGGCGTGATCATCGCGGTATATATATATGGCTGGTGGCAGCAGAGACGGTATCGGAGCAAATTCAGCGCGGCATTCGAGACGAACCACACGGATGCGCTGTATCAGTCGGGTGAGACCGGACGGGCAGCCCATATCGGGCAATCATCATCAGCGGAAATGGTCAATGTAGCCACAGACCTGGAGATCGGCACTGGTAATGAGATCACGGGTGCCGAGATCACGGGTGCCGAGATCACGGGTACTGAGATCACGGGCGTTTCGGCAGTTGAGTCATCCGCAACCAGTTTGCTTGACGATTCCTGCACATTGCTGGATGCGCGCAGCGATTTCATCATTGAATTGAACCTGTCCGAGCCCAGCCATCCGGCCGTACTGGACGGCCTGTGGCAGCGCAAGTTTGATTTTCGCAAGCCGGTGCAGGTATGCGGTTTAACACTAGGTTCACAAAAGTGGGAACGCGTCATCTCCGAAAGCCAGGTCCTCTACTCGCGCTTTCGCATTGCCCTGCAACTGGTGGACAGGGGTGGCGCGATCAGCGAAACCAAGCTGGCAGATTTCAAGGATCTGGTGCTGGGTGTCGCCGGAAACATCAAGGCGGATACCACTGTTCCGGATATCCGTGAAACACATCATCATGCGGTTGAGATGGACGCGTTTTGCGCAGAGGTGGACCGGATGGTCGGGGTCAATCTGGTGCCGCCCGGTACGCGTTTGTTGCGCAGCGGGAAAATCGCACAAGCCGCTTCCCTGGCGGGCATGACACTGGAAGCGGATGGAGCGTTTCACTTGCTGGATGCCCAGGGCCGCACGCTGTTCAGCCTGATCAATCAGGACAGCAAGCCGTTCCAGCATCTTTCCCTGGAAACTTCCAGCACGCCGGGCATTACCCTGTTGCTGGACGTGCCGCGGGTGGATGATCCCGGCCAGCAGTTCGACCGGATGATGCACGTTGCGCGCGAGTTGTCCCGTGAATTGCAGGTCAACATAGTTGACGATCACCGCGCAGCACTCAGCGAAAAAGGCATGGCGCTCATCCGCACACAAATCAACGATGTCGAGTTGAAAATGTGCGCCAGGGGCATAACCCCGGGAAGTTCCCAGGCGCGCAGATTGTTTTCCTGATGGTGATCCCGACCAAAGATATCAACCGCGCGGCACAGTTGCGTCATGAGATAGAACGGCACAATCGTGCCTACTATGAGTTGAACCAGCCGACCATTCCCGACGCGGAATACGACAAGCTGTTCCGCGAGCTGCAACAACTCGAAGCACAGTATCCCGGATTACTTGAACTGCACGATTCGCCGACCCAGCGTGTCGGCGGCAAACCGCTCGATGCATTCCAACAGGTGTTACATGCCGTGCCGATGCTGTCGATCCGCACCGAGACCGACATCAGCGATCAGGGAGCGATTGCGTTCGATACGCGAGTGCGAAAGGAATTGAAGTTAGGGGCGGATGATGCTCCGGTCGAATATGCATGCGAACTGAAATTCGATGGCCTCGCGGTCAACTTGCGTTACGAGCTAGGCAGGCTTAAGCAGGCAACCACGCGCGGCGATGGTACGGTCGGCGAAGACGTTACGCAGAACGTGCGCACCATCCGCCAGATTCCGCTGCGGCTCGAGGGTTGTGATGCGTCCGTGCTGGAAGTGCGCGGCGAGATATATATGTCCCGCCCTGACTTCGAACGCTACAACGACGGGCAGCGCGCGCAGGGCTTGCCCACACTGGTGAATCCGCGCAACGGTGCGGCAGGTGGGATACGCCAGCTTGACCCGGTATTGGCCGCGAAGCGCAGGCTGTCATTCTTTGCCTACGGACTCGGTCAGACTTCACCGGACTGGGCATTGCCCAGAACTCATGGCGAAGTACTCGATGCGCTGGACAAGATGGGGTTGCCGGTGAGCAACGAGCGCACCGTCGTGCAGGGTGCACAGGGCCTTGTGGAATTCCACCGCGATATCGCCATCAAGCGGGATCGTTTGCCGTTCGACATCGATGGGGTGGTGTACAAGGTCAACAGTCTTGAGCGGCAGGCACGGCTTGGTTTTGTTTCACGCGAACCGCGCTGGGCAGTCGCGCACAAGTTTCCGGCGGAAGAGCAGATCACCCTGGTGCACGGCATCGATATCCAGGTCGGCCGTACCGGCAAGCTTACGCCGGTGGCGAAACTGGAGCCGGTATTCGTCGGCGGTACCACCGTTTCCAATGCCACATTGCACAACGAGGACGAGACGCGCCGCAAGGATGTGCGCATCGGCGATACGGTGATCGTGCGCCGCGCCGGAGACGTGATCCCGGAAGTGGTCGCTGTGGTGCTCGAGCGGCGCCCGCCTAATGCGGGAAAACCGTTCGATATGTTCAGCCTGCTGGGCGGAAAATGCCCGGTATGCGGCAGCGCCATCGTGCGCGAAGAGGGTGAAGCTGAATGGCGATGCAGCGGCGGGTTGTTCTGCCCGGCCCAGCGCAAGCAGGCGCTGCTGCATTTCGCCAGCCGCCGCGCGATGAACATCGACGGGCTGGGCGACAAGCTGGTCGAGCAACTGGTGGATGCACGTATCGTCAGCAACCCGGCTGCCCTGTATAAACTCGGCCTGCTGGCAATTATCAACCTGGAACGCATGGGCGAAAAATCCGCGGTGAATCTGCTGGCCGCGATCGAGCGCAGCAAGCACACCACACTGGCGCGTTTCATTTTTGCACTCGGTATCCGCAATGTGGGCGAGGCCACGGCAAAAGATTTGGCGCAACACTTCGGCTCGCTGGATAATCTGCTTGGCTTGGCTTCTGCAGGGGATGTGGAAAGCCTGCAGCAGGTGCATGATGTGGGGCCGGTAGTTGCGCAGAGCATCGCTGATTTTTTGGCGGAAGCGCATAACCGTGAAGTGATAGAACAATTGCGCGCCTGCGGAGTACACTGGGCGGAACATGAACCACAGCCTGCTGCCGCACTGCCCTTGAGTGGCAAGACCTTCGTGTTGACCGGGACCCTGGTTGCGCTATCGCGCGAACAGGCGAAAGAAAAGCTGGAATTGCTGGGTGCAAAAGTCAGCGGCAGCGTGTCGAAAAAAACCGATTATGTGGTGACCGGCACCGAAGCGGGTAGCAAGCTGGACAAAGCACGGGAGCTGGGCGTGGCGGTGCTGAATGAGAAGCAGTTTCTGGAATTAATGGAACGCCTATGAAAAAGATGATTGTAGGAGCACTAAAAGTAGGCAATCTGCTATCTGCTGAAGCAGATGCAGAATTGTCACCGGGCCATGCCCGCGATCATAATTTTATTCGTGGGCAGCACCCGCAAGGGGTACGCCGTGGTTGTAAGGGGCTTGCAGCCCCAACAACACACGCAGGGCCGGCTCCTACAGGTTTCGGATTAATCGATTACCGGAGAAAATTGCAATGAAAAAGATAACGAAAGCTGTTTTTCCCGTCGCCGGCCTGGGCAGCCGATTCCTGCCGGCCACCAAGGCCAGTCCCAAGGAGATGATGCCGGTGGTGGACAAGCCGCTGATCCAGTATGCGGTTGAAGAAGCAGTGGAAGCGGGCATCACAGACATGGTGTTCGTCACCGGGCGCAACAAGCGTTCCATCCCCGACCATTTCGATACGGCCTACGAACTGGAAGCCGAACTGGCGATGCGCGGGAAGACCGAATTGCTGCGCCTTGTCCAGGAAGTCATTCCCAAGAACATCAACTGCATTTATATCCGTCAGAATATGGCGCTTGGTCTGGGACATGCGGTGTTATGCGCCAAACCGGTGATCCAGGATGAACCTTTTGCCGTGATCCTTGCGGATGATCTGGTCGACGGCCAGCCCGGCATCGTCAAACAGATGGTGGATGTGTTCGGAAAGTACCAATGCTCGCTGCTTGGCGTGATGGATGTGCCGCGCGAGCAGACAGCTCAATACGGCATCGTCAGCACAACCAGTCTTGAGCCCAACGTGGAAAAAGTCACAGGCATAGTCGAAAAACCCAGCCCGGAAGATGCACCATCGACACTTGCGGTGGTCGGTCGCTATATTTTGACGCCGGGTATTTTTCATCACCTGGAGAATCTCCAGCCGGGGGCGGGTGGTGAGATACAGTTGACCGATGGTATCGCCAGCCTGATGAGCGAAGAACAGTTGCTGGCATATCGCTTCAGCGGCATACGCTATGATTGCGGCGACAAGCTGGGCTATCTCAAGGCGATTGTGGCGTTGGGTCTCAAGCGTCCGGAATTCCGCGATGAATTTTCCGCCTATCTGAAAACGCTGAGCTGATGATGTCCATCCGCGATACGCGCGAAATTCTGGAACAGGCAGAATTGCTGTATTCCGCGGAGCAGGTGCAGCAGGCTTTGCATCATGTCGCGCAGCAAATCAATGCCAGACTTGCAGATGCGCATCCGCTGGTGTTGTCGGTGATGGGCGGGGCGGTGGTGTTCAGCGGGCAATTGCTGCCGCTGCTCGATTTCCCACTGGATTTCGATTACGTGCATGTGTCGCGTTATGGCGATGCGCGGCACGGCGGCGCGATGCAGTGGAAGGTCGAACCGCGCGAGAATGTGCGCGGCCGGGTGGTGCTGTTGCTCGACGATATTCTGGATGAAGGCCACACACTTGCAACGTTGCACGAGCGTGTTCTGGCGCTGGGTGCGGACAAATGCTACAGCGCGGTGTTTGCCGACAAACAGCATGGCCGCAAGAAACCGATCCATGCGGATTTTGTCGGGATAGAATTGCCGGACCGTTTCGTGTTCGGCTACGGCATGGATATAGAAGGCGCGTGGCGCAACCTGCCCGCGATTTACGCAGTCAAGGAGCAATGAGTATGTTGGCGATTATCGGCGGGCGCGGCCTGGCCCAGTTGGCGAATCTTCAGATCACCCACCAGCAGGTGATGCGTACCCCTTACGGCGAGCCGTCCGGCGCATTCCTGTTCGGGACGCTGAACCAGCATGAGGTAATCTTTCTGGCGCGCCACGGTTTTGGCCACACTATCCCGCCGCATCTGGTCAACTATCGCGCCAATCTTTGGGCGCTGCGCGAACACGGGGCCAGCAAGGTCATTTCGGTGGCAACCGTGGGCGGCATCCGCCCCGACCTCAAGCCCGGCGTGATCGTCGTGCCGGACCAGATCATGGATTACACGCACGGCCGCGATGCAACCTTTTTCGAGGCGCGCGACAAGTCGTTCAGCAATATAGATTTCACCATTCCCTATAGCGCCGCTTTGCGCAGCCATATTTTGCGCAGCGCACAAACCGCAAAGCAACCGTGTATCGATGGCGGTGTATATGCGGCCACGCAGGGGCCGCGCCTGGACAGTATTGCCGAAATCAACCGTTATGAACGTGACGGGGCGGATATGGTGGGCATGACCGGGATGCCGGAAACTGCGCTGGCCAAGGAACTGGAACTCGACTATGCGACCATCGCAGTGGTCGCAAACTATGCTGCGGGCCGTGGCGACAGCAAGACCGGCATCAACATCGAAACCGTGAACGCGACCGCGATTGCGGCGATGGTGAGGGTGCGCAGTATTCTGGAATGCGTGGTGAGCAATGGTGATTGAAGCGCAGAATGACATGAAGATTTTGCTGGAGGTTCTAGCATGACTGTCAGGACAGTGTTGCGCATGGGCGACGCGCGGCTGTGGCAGCGCTCCGAGCCGGTTGGCCGTTTCGACACGCCTGAGCTGCAGCAGTTGCTGGCAGACTTGCGCGAAACGATGCATGCGATGAACGGTGCCGGGCTGGCCGCACCGCAGATCGGCGTCGGCCTGCGCGTGGTGATCTTCGGCGTGGATCTGAATCAGCGCTACCCAGATGCGGAAGAAGTGCCGGAGACGGTGCTGATCAACCCGTTCATTACCCCGCAGAACGAGGAAATGGAAGAAGATTGGGAAGGCTGCCTGAGTGTGCCCGGTTTGCGCGGCATGGTGCCGCGCCATGCCCGGATCCGCTATCAGGGGCGGGACGAATACGGCGCGCTGATCGACCGCACCGTTAGCGGGTTCCACGCTCGCGTGGTGCAGCACGAGTGCGATCATCTCGACGGCATCCTGTATCCGATGCGCATCAGGGACCTGACAAAATTCGGCTACAACCAGGAACTGTTTCCCGGGCGGGAAATGCAGGACGAATAGCACTGGATATCATCCCGGAAACCGCCGGGGACGCTACCGCTTCCCCTTGTCCAGCTTCCAGCGCTTGTCTTCGGCAAACCATTGCAGCAGTGTATCAAAGGGCATCGGCCTGCCGATATGGAATCCCTGACCCAAGTCGCAGCCATTCCCGTGCAGCAGCGTTAACTGTTCGGCGGTCTCAATGCCTTCCGCGACAACGGGTATGTTCAGGCTGTGCCCCATCGCTATGATCGCGTTGACCAGTGCTGCATCGCCTATATCATTGGTCATGTCGCGGACGAAGGACTGGTCGATCTTGAGTGTGCCGATCGGGAAGCGTTTCAGGTAACTGAGGCTGGAATAACCGGTGCCAAAATCGTCGATTGCGATTTTGACTCCCAGTGCGTGTAGCTCGGACAGGACGGTGACCACGCCGCTGCGTTCATCCATCAGCACGCCTTCGGTGATCTCCAGTTCGAGTAGTCCCGCATCGAGTCCGGTCCGAGCGAGTGTCTCCCTGACCGCGCCGACCAGTTCGCCGTTCATGAATTGCCGCGGCGAGATATTGATCGCGACGTTCAGCCTTGCACCAAGCGATTCCTGTAGCCGCTTCGCGTCCTGGCACGCGGTTTTGAGCACCCATAGTCCGATCGGCACAATCAGGCCCAGATCTTCGGCGAGCGGTATGAAATCGGTCGGCGACACGAACTGACCACCCTCCTTGCGCATGCGTATCAGCACTTCCACCCCGGATATCATCCCGGTTTCCAGATTTACCTTGGGCTGGTAGAACAACGTGAATCCATTACCTTCCAGCGCGATGTGCAGGTCCCTTTCCAGGATCAGGCGGTCGGCTCCGCCGCGATCCATCAATGGTGAGTAAACCTTGTAGCCGTTGCGACCGTTTTCCTTGATCCAGTACATCGCGACATCGGCGCGGCGCATCAATTCGTTCATGTCGTCGCCGTCGCGCGGCGAGATGCTGATCCCGATACTTGCGGTGATATGCACCTCCGTCCACGTTGATCGGCGGTGCCAGTGCGGCCTGGATGCGTTCGACGACAATTCCCGAACCCGATTCCTCGCTTTCGGCCAGTAGCATCACGAATTCGTCGCCACCCATGCGCGCCAATGTATCGGTGGGTCGCAAACAGGTTTTGACGCGTTCCACGAATTCCTTGAGTATCAGGTCGCCGATGTGGTGGCCCATCGAATCGTTGATATGCTTGAAGCGGTCGATGTCCATCATCGACAGTGCGAACGGCTTGTTGTTCCGGCGCTGTTGTTCGATCGCGCCCATCACCCTGTCGTCGAGCAATGCGCGGTTGGGCAATCCGGTCAATATCGACCATTATGTGCCTGTTCGAAACAGGTAGTGCAATTGACAATATCAGACAGGTAATTAACCCGCAAGAAACTGGCTTGAATCAAACCATGCTGCTGTTTCATCAGCGCGGGTGCAGAATAAGAACACAGTATAAGGACAAAGGTTTAATCTGCGATAATGGCTTGAATACCGGGAACCTTGGAAAGATAAGTCAAGGAAAATGATAGTAACTTTACTGATGATTGCCGGGATTCTGTTTCTGGCGCTGCAACTGGAGGACAAGTTCGGGATTCCGTCGCCGCTAGGTTTGATCGCGCTGTCTTTCCTGGCACATTTCGGCATACAGCAGGTGCCGGTACTGACCGGGGACGCGGAACACTTCGCTACCCTGGTGGTGTTTCTGCTACCTATCCTGCTTATCTCGGATTCGCTGGAAATCAAGGTGGCAGATATGAAGGAACACGGCCTGAGCCTGCTCTATCTGTCGGTGGTCGCGGTGATCCTGTCGGTGTTAACAGCGCTGCTCGTTTCCAATTGGCTTTTTGCCGACTTCACACTTTCCGCTGCGGCGGTCGTCGTGTTGTTCGCGATGGTGCTGGCGACCGACCCGGTTTCCGTGGTGAGCATCTTTTCCAAATTCGACTTGCCCCATCGGCTGAAAATCCTGGCCGAGGGGGAAAGCCTGTTCAACGATGCCACAGCGCTGATCGTGTTTGTCTTTGTCGGCCTGTACGCTTTGAACGGCGGTGAACTGACCACCGGCTATGTGGCCGAAATCAGCACCGAGGTGGTATTCGGCTCGGTGGCGGTCGGCATCGTGACCGGCTATATCGGACTGTACCTGATGAAGACCACGGAAAACCGCATCGCCGAAATGATGGTACTGATCATCACCGGTTATGGGGCCTTCTGGCTGTCCGAGCATTTCTTTGTCCTGCTGAATATATTGGGAGAACAATCACACCTGCACCTGTCCGGGATACTGTCCTGCATCTTTGCCACGATCACGGTGCATCATGTGATGACGCGTGCCATCGCTGAAGAAGACAGCCAAGATGAAACAGAACTCCACCGTGAAGCCCGCAGGCGCAATACTTCGTCCGGTTTGATCGGGAATGTGTTGAAGCACGCCAACGCCACCATTGCGGAACGCGACCGCCATCTGCGCACCCAGGAAGATGTCCAGTTGCTGGCGATGGTCGCCAATACCATCCTGTTCGTGGCGATGGCGGAAATGATCGATCTGGATCTGCTGTGGAAATTCCGTGTAGAAATTCTGGTCATGTTCCTGGCTACGACACTGATTCGCGGCGCGATGATGGGGCTGTTTGCCTGGCTGACCAACAAGACCGACAAGATGGCCAATGTCAGTTTTCGCTGGTGGGGCGTGCTGACTTTTGCCGGTATCAAGGGCGGACTTTCAATCGTGATGCTGACCATGATTCCCGCATCGTTTGAATACCTCGAGATGTTCAAGGCGGTGGTGATCGGGGTCGTGGTGCTTTCCACGTTCACTTATTCGAGCGTATTGTTGATCATCATCGGCAGCAACAGAGAAAAGTTTCTTGTTGAAAGAAGGGGGGAGAAATGAAAATATTTGCCAGATTTTTAATCTTCCCGTTTTATCACGGCACGAATGATCTGAATGTCTGATCCTGCTCCCAACCGGGCGGCGTGGCGCGACACCCTCTACCGCATCATATTCGAGGCGGATACCCCGCTGGGCAAGACATTTGATATCGCCCTGGTCATCTCCATCGCACTCAGCGTGCTGGCCGTGATGCTGGACAGCGTTGCGTCCATCCATGCGCAATGGAGCGAAACGCTGTACTTTGTCGAATGGCTGTTGACCATCATCTTCACCCTTGAATATATCGCCAGGGTGGTGTCGGTGAGCAAGCCCACGGGTTACATATTCAGCTTCATGGGGTTGGTCGACCTGCTTTCGACGCTGCCGAGCTATATCGGCCTGTTCATCGGCGGCGCAAGTTATACGCTGTCGTTGCGGCTGTTGCGCTTGCTGCGCATTTTCCGGGTGCTGAAGCTGGCCTACTACCTCGAGGAAAGCGCCGTGATGGCGGAGGCGCTGGCGGCCAGCAAGCGCAAATTGCTGGTGTTCCTGTTGGCAATCCTGCTGCTGGTGATGATACTCGGCACGCTGATGTTCGCTGTCGAGGGTCCGGAACACGGTTACACCAGTATCCCAGAATCCGTGTACTGGGCGATTGTCACCCTGACGACGGTGGGATATGGCGACATCTCGCCCAAAACACCTTTGGGTCAGGTGATCGCTTCACTGGTGATGATATTGGGGTACGCGATCATCGCTGTTCCGACCGGGATCGTGACGGTTGAACTGGCACGCAGCCATGCGAAACAGAATATCGTTATAGCCTGCCCGCGTTGCATGCTGGAAGGTCATGCACGGGATGCCAGATATTGCCGCCGTTGCGGGGAACCATTGTTGGCGCACGATCAAAAATAATTTGGAGAGCATCAGGATGTTAAAGAAGGATATCGCACGATTGTGCTTGGTTTTGATGTTGCTGTGTTCAGGGTTGGGCCATGCCGTTCAAGAAGATCCGATTGCCCAGGCAAGTGCGGTTGCGCAAGAGAAACCTGTTGTTCAAGAGAAACCGGTTATCAAAAAGCGTCAGGTTGCCAAAAAATACCAGTCTGGAATGGTTGCCGCACCCGAAGTTACTTCTGTCCGTAATGCGACCCAGGCAGTACAACCTCAGAGAGGATTCCCCGTACTTTTTGCCGGTTCCCAATTGCTTGTGGTCTCGAACAGCCTGACCGGTGAACTGACCCCCGAGAATCGCGCCAGGCTGATCCAGCAGAATATCCAGACCTTCGCCGACAGCAAAGCCGATGCAACCGGGCTCAAGGTGATCAAGCTGCCCGAGGGTTACGGGATAGGTACGGACGAGAGCATCCTGATGGTCATTACCAAGCGCGATGCGGAACAATCCGGCAAGTCCCCTGATGCCCTTGCACAGCAGATACTGGATCAGATCAAGACTGTTCTGATCACCTATCGCACCAAACACACCTGGAAAGTCTATGGTTTTGGCGCGGCCTATTCATTCCTCTCCATCCTCGCATTATGGTTGGCACTGCGTTTGAACAATTGGGCTTTCAGGTGGTTGGTCAAAAATGTATCCACACTCCACGATCATTGGAAAGTCGGGATTCATCTGAAGGGCATCGAGGTGATTTCCGCAGCCCGGATAGAGCGCATCGTATTGATGGTGATCAAATCAGTGCGCGTTTTTGTCATTCTGCTGTTCCTGTATTTCTTCCTGCCTCTCATTCTCAGTTTCTTTCCCGAGACACGTGAAATGGGATCGAAGCTGCTGGATTACCTGATCTCGCCGTTCGCCACGTTCTTCCACACCATCATCAAATTCGTCCCGAATTTTTTCTATATCTTCGTGATCGCCGTGATTGCGCGCTATGTGTTGAAGGTGATTTCCTATGTGTTCAAACTGATCGAACGCGGCGAACTGAAATTTGAATGGTTTTATCAGGACTGGGCGCGACCGACCTACCAGATCATTCGCTTCCTGGTCATCGTGACGGCGCTGATCAGCGCCTATCCCTACATTCCGGGTTCCAGTTCACAGGCCTTTCAGGGAGTGGGGCTGGTGCTGGGTGCGATCATTTCATTTGCTTCCTCATCGGCGATATCGAATATCGTGGCGGGCATCATCCTCACCTATACCCGCGCATTCAGGCTGGGCGACCGGATCAAGGTCGGCGAAACAACCGGGGATGTGGTCGACAAGACGCTGCTTGTCACCCGGGTTGAGACCATCAAGAGCGAGATCGTGACCATACCCAATTCTTTGGTGATGGGCTCGCAGATCATCAACTTCAGCACCTCCGCGGATGAAGGCGAAGGCGTGATCCTGCATACCACGGTTACGATCGGTTATGGCGTGCCATGGAAACAGGTGAGGGATCTGCTGGTCGAGGCGGCCAAGGGAACCAAGAATATACTGGACAAGCCCGAACCGTTTGTGCTGCAGACCGCGCTCGGCGACTTCTACATCAGCTACCAGATCAATGCCTATACCAGGGAACCCAAGTACATGGCGTTCACCTATTCGGAATTGCACAAAAATATCCTGGACAAATTTGATGCTGCCGGTGTCGAGATCATGTCACCGCATTACTATGCGCTGCGCGATGGCAATGCGTCGGCTGTGCTCAGCGTGCTAAATGCGAAGGGCTATGTTGTCCCTGCATTCAAGGTTGGCAAGGCTGAAGAATAAAGATTTCTCGGATAAGTTACGAAGTGAGAACCGGGCTCTGAGCACTGCAGTTTCTTTGCTCGAGCCGCATTTGGATGTCCGCAGCCCCAAGCAGTCCTTGGGTTAAATCTGCTGTCCCTAATTTATTCGATCTGGCCCATTTAACCCTTTTAATCATTGCGTATCGCTACATATTGCACTTTGTGTGTTAGCGCACAGTTAAGCCATGTATTTAAGTTCATATTACATCAGCCCAGACACGCTTCAGCCTCTGGTTGAACAAATCAAGGCTGGCGGAAGATATTTGGAAAGTATTGCTGCGAGTTGAATGAATAATTCTCCACTTGTTTCTGTAGTGCTGTCATCGGACGCAGTCTGTTGGATGGTTTTAATTGCTGGCAAACCCATTAATTAGTTAAGTACATTATTTAGTTCGCTTTGGAATGGAATCTGTTTAATGGGAATGCCCCCTGATCGTTTGGATAACGATTTCTTCCTATAAGGATATCGAAAATGAGCAACATAAATAACAGCAATACCTCATCAGACAGCTCCAATCAAGCAAAGGGTACGTTGTTGATGATAGGGGTAGTAATTCTTGCAGTTCTGCCCTTAATTATTGGCTACTGGGCCTCTCAAACTGGCGGGGGATTATAGTTAGTAAAGCAAGTTGGCAGAAATAATAAAGCCGGATTTTAGCCGGTATTATTTACAAATATAAGGTGCAGCAGCTGATTATATTTTTGATTGCCAGAACTGGAAGTTCGCTCATGCCATATTGGAACGGGTATTTGTATTATGTGTTTCAACTGTCTTGTTGCGTGGAGCTGTTAATGGCTGAAGAAGTCTGTGCGCAATAATTATCGTTAAAGGAATTGCAATGTATGGTTCCGGGGTATTTGGTGGCGTTCCGCTTATGATACTAATGTGGTTTATTCCTGTTGCGCTCATCATTGCGCTCATGGTGTTTTTGACCAAACGACCTGGATTCGGTTCCGGTAAGAAAATCGACCTGGACATTCACAAGGAACGTTTCACCCGGGATGATATTGAAAAAGAGGAGTTTGATCAAAAAAGGCGTGATATAGGTAATTAGCCAAGCATTACAGCAAATACATAATGAATGATAATTCACGATAGATAAATTCGATACCGCAGAACAGTCGGTAGCTAACTTCAGCTTACGGGGCGATCCTGCCCTTTAGCAAAAGTCTGCTTCACCTCTCGAAGCGGGCTCATTGTAAATCCAAAGTCTTCTGTCCGCCTGTGCCGTAAGTCGACATCACTATTTCCTGCTAACGGACAATAAAATCGCGATAAACGGATATTCAATATTCACTGCGCATCTCATTATAGATAGGGTTAGTGAATTGGCACATACTGGATTCTGCTTTGTGTTCTCAATTAACCTGTTATCCCTTTCATCTTTAGAGTTAAGGGCAGTCCGCTTCGCCTTATCTAAACCTTCAGAAGGCAAATCAGTTCTATTTTCCGGGTGCTTAATAACCCATTTCAGACCATCCAATGTCAAGCCAGGAAACCTTTCCTGAGGGCTGCGGGAATCTGCAAAACCGGTTATTTATCTCAGCCTGATGTGCCGCTGAGCACAAATCGGAGAGCTATAGTCGAAAGTGGTGTACGGGCGAAATTGACATGATGGGTTGAGGTGGTGGAGATTTCTGTAGAGAATCTGATTATCAAAGTCGGAAACTAAACAAGGAAACCATCCACCATG
>JBBRFZ010000057.1:0-16363 GCA_038241165.1 Burkholderiales bacterium
CCGCGCAACCTGGATATTTTCGTCGCAATCCACCACCAGTACACGCTGTACCAGTTGCCGGAACGACAGACTTTCCGGTAGCAGCGGCACGGCGACGATGACGTACGGTTTGTCCTGCAGGCGGCAGAGTTGCGCTTTGGCCTGTTTCAGGATCAGCGGATGCAGGATCAGTTCCAGCCGATGTTTGGCGGCTGCGTCCGCAAAGATCAGCCCGCGCATTTCTGCGCGATCCAACGCGTCCTCTGCGGTGATGTAATCATCGCCAAACACCTCACGGACCGCGGCGATCGCATCTCCACCGGATCGGGTCAGGCCGCGTGAGATCGCGTCCGTGTCGATAATCCCGGCCCCATGTTCGGCGAACAGGCCGGCCACCGTGGTTTTGCCGCAGCCTATTCCGCCCGTAAGCCCGACGCAGAGCCTGTCATGAGTACTATCGAAGGCGGGCATGGCTAGCCTAACAGCCGCAGATAGGTTTGTGTCAGTACCGGCCCCCAGAACAGGGCGATCAGTCCGCCACCGGCCAGATAGGGACCGAACGGGATCGGAATGTTGCGGCCGTGTTTGAGCGCCACGATCAGGGTGATGCCAACCACCGCGCCGACCAGCGACGATAGCAGGATGATCAGCGGCAGCATCTGCCAGCCCAGCCAGGCACCCAGGGCTGCAAGCAGTTTGAAATCCCCGTAGCCCATGCCTTCCTTGCCGGTGACGAGTTTGAACACCCAGTACACGCTCCACAGCGCGAGATAACCGATCACTGCTCCCAGCACTGCGCTGGACAAATTGGTAAATACCCCGTTCAGGTTGAACAGCAGGCCCGCCCAGAGCAGCGGCAGGGTGATGTCGTCCGGTAGCAGTTGCGTGTCAGTGTCGATCGCAGTGAGTGCCAGCAAAGCCCAGACGAGCAACAGCGCACCGGCGGCAGTCCAGCCAAACCCGAAGTGCCATGCCGCATAGGCGCACAGCATGCCGCTGATCGCCTCGATGACGGGATAGCGCGGAGAAATAGCCACACCGCAGCCCTTGCATTTGCCGCGCAACACCAGATAGCTGAAGATGGGAATGTTTTCCCATGCACTGATGGCGTGGTTGCAATGCGGGCAGGCGGAGCGGGGAACGATGAGGTTGTAAGGCGCATGTTGGGCGGTTTCATCTCCACCGCTTGCGGGGGGCGGATTGCCGACTTGATCATCTTGCAACAGCTCGGCACATTGTTGCCGCCAACCGAGTTCCATCATTTTTGGCAGCCGATGGATCACTACATTGAGAAAGCTGCCGACCATCAGGCCCAGCACGCCAGCCATGATAGTGAACGCAAGCGGTGAGGATTGGAGAAGTTGGGGTAATGTATACATATCGGTTATTTCAGTGAAGACTAGCCTGCCTGCGGGTTACTTATATATGGACGGATCAGCCAGCCATCAGTCGATACATCAAACACGCACCAACACATGCAGCGGGGGCTGTTTGCAGCAGCGCCGGAAAACTCATCACGGTGCGACGTGGATTGAAGGTTGATGATCGGGAGAAAAACTCGTGCCTTGTGGCTGAATATTCATCAAATGACTTCGCCCATCTTGAAGATCGGCAGGTACATCGCGATCACCATGCCGCCGATCAGCGTACCCAAAACCACCATGATGACCGGCTCCATCAGACTGGAGATGGCTGCAACCGCATCATCCACTTCGGCTTCATAGAAGTCGGCCACCTTGCCGAGCATTTCGTCCAGCGAGCCGGCCTCTTCGCCGATGGCAGTCATTTGCAATACCATGCTAGGAAATACCTCGGTGTTCTGCATCGCGACAGTCAATCCGCTGCCCGAACTGACTTCATGCTGGATGACTTTGGTGGCGTTGTAATACACTGCATTGCCTGCCGCGCCGGCAACCGAATCAAGGGATTCGACCAACGGCACCCCTGCCGCGAACATGGTTGCAAGTGTGCGCGTCCAGCGGGCGATCGTAGCCTTGCGGATCAATTCCCCGAAAATCGGTATTTTGAGCAGCAGCCTGTCCATCACGTTCTGCATTGTTTTGTTGCGCTTCCAGAAATAGAAGAAGGCGTAAAGTCCCCCGCCTATCCCGCCGAAAATGGCCCACCAGTAGGCTACGAAGAAATCGGATATGCCCATGAGAATCAAAGTCGGTGCCGGTAAGCTCGCGCCAAATCCGCTAAACAGTTCCTTGAATGCCGGAATCACGAAAATCATGATAATGGCGGTGATCAGGAACGCCACGACGATGATGGAAATCGGGTAGAACAGCGCGGATTTGATCTTGCTCTTGAGCGCCTGGGTTTTTTCCATGTAGGTCGCCAGGCGTTCCAGCAGCGCATCCAGAATACCAGCAGCCTCGCCGGCGCCGATCAGATTGCAATACAGTGCATCGAAATACAGCGGGTATTTCAGGAAGGCCTGTTGCAGGCTGCTGCCGGTTTCGACATCGGTTTTGATATCGAGCAGCAGCCGGGCCACTGAAGGATTGCTATGTCCCTTGCCCACGATGTCGAAAGCCTGCAACAGCGGCACGCCCGATTTCATCATGACGGCAAGCTGGCGTGTGAACAGCGTGATGTCCTTTGCCGTGATCGATTTGCCCCTTTGTCTCTGCTTCTTGATCTTTGTGACATTGACTCCCTGGCGCCGCAAATAAGCAGACACGCTGGCCTCACCTGGGGCGCGCATCTCCCCTTTGATCTGCTTGCCGATTTTATCCTTGCCTTCCCAGGCATAGGTAAATTCTTTTGCTTTTTGATCTCTTGCTGCGACAGCCATAGTGTCTCCCCTGGGTCACTAACTAAATTGATTACATGCCAAGCAACCTCTGATTTGGCTCATCATGCCGAGCTTTAAGGTTCTTGTAAAGGTAGGTATTCTATTGCGGATTAATCGGCTGGGTCGGAAAAATGCGCGCCACCTTCACGATGCGATCCTGCGTCTGGATGATCTCGATCGGATAACCCGATATTTTCAGACTGGTGCCGGTTTCCGGAATGTCTTCGAGATGATCGAGAATCAGTCCGTTCAGTGTTTTTGCACCGTCAAGCGGCAGATGTAAGCCCAGCTTGCGGTTCAATTCGCGCAAACTGCTGCTGCCCTCCAGCAGAAAGCTGCCATCATCCTGGCGTAGAAAATTCCCGGTCTGCGCAGGCGATTGCGTGGTGAATTCACCGACGATCTCTTCCAGGATATTTTCCAGCGTTACCAACCCGAGCAGTTCGCCGTACTCATCCACCACCATGCCGAGCCGCGCATGGCGCTCCTGAAACTGCTGCAATTGTTTGAGCAAAGGCGTATCGGACGGGATGAAATAGGGTTCATTCAGGATTTCGCGCAGCCGGGTCGTGTCCAGCGTGGTTTCCTGCAGCAAGGCCGGCACCCGTTTTATATGCAGGATGCCGATGATGTTGCTGTGCGTGTCGGCATAAACAGGCAGTAAAGTGTGGTGGCAAGTAATGATCTGCTGGCGCAATTCGTTTGCGTCGGCATTGATATCCAGCGCTTCGATCTGATTGCGCGGAATCATCACGTCGTTGACGGTGATGCGTTCGAGGTCGACAAGATTGAGCAGCATCTTCTGGTGTTTGCGCGGCATGAAATGCTCGGCATCCAACACCAGTCCGCGCAATTCCTCGATCGTCATTTTCTGCTTGCTCTGGTCGGTTTCGATCTTGATGCGCAGCAGCCACAGCACACCTTTGACCAGGCCGCCCGCGATCGAGACCACCGGCTGGAATAGCGTGATCAGTGGTGTGAGCAGATAACTGGCCGGCAGCGCGATGCGTTCCGGGTAACTTGCCGCGATGATCTTGGGCATGATTTCGCTGAATACAAGCAGCACAAAGGTGAGTGTCAATGTGCCCAGCAGCAGCGCCAGATCGTTTTGTCCGTAAAGGCGAAAGATGATGATATTGGTAACCGCGGCGGCAACGACGTTGAGCAGGGTGTTGCCGAGCAGGATCGAGCCGAGCAGTTTGTCCACTTTGCCGAGCAGGCGGCTGACCAGTTTGGCGCTGCGATTTCCCCTGCGTATCAGGCTGTTCAACCGATAGCGGTTGATCGCCATCATGCTGGTTTCAGAGCCGGAAAAGAACGCGCTGCAAACCAGCAGCAGGAACAAGATACCAAACAGTGTTACTAAAGATAGGTCGTCCAAAGTGATGCCCTGGTTATGGTGACGGCGGTCATTTCGACGGTGAGAATAGTGTGCGAGAGGTAAGCGGGTGTCAAGTGGCGCGCCGGTAACTGATTATCATCATCACAACACCTGCAATGACCATCGGCAGGCTCAACCACTGTCCCATGCTCATGCCCAGCGACAAGAGACCGAGAAAATTGTCCGGCTCGCGGGTGAATTCGACCAGAAAGCGCAAGCTGCCGTAACCGATCAGGAACAGGCCGGATATCGCGCCGACCGGGCGCGGCTTGCGCGCGAACAGCCAGAGTACCGTGAACAACACCACGCCTTCCAGAAAAAATTCGTATAGTTCGGAGGGATGGCGCGGCAGGTTGTCGACTTTGGGAAAGATCATTGCCCATGGCACGTCAGTGGGGCGTCCCCATAGTTCGCCATTGATGAAATTGCCGAGGCGTCCAAACGCCAGGCCGGGAGGAACCAGCGGGGCGATGAAGTCGGTCAGTTCCAGCCAGCGCAAATGATGTTTGTGCGCGAACCATGCCATCGCCATCAGCACGCCGAGAAAACCGCCGTGGAAGGACATGCCGCCCTGCCATACCGCAAAAATTTCCAGCGGGTTGGCAGCGTAATATCCCGGCTTGTAGAACAGCACGTAGCCAAGGCGTCCGCCCAGAATCACCCCGAGTACGCCGTAGAACAGCAGATCGTCGAGCAGTTTTATATTGATCTGCGGATTGTTCAACGTGATGATGCGCTTGCGTCCCAGCCACAGAAAAGTCATGAAGCCGGCGAGGTACATCAGGCCGTACCAGTGGACGGCAAGCGGACCGAGGTGGATGGCGACAGGATCGAATTGCGGATGAACGAGCATGAATGAATCGGGTAAAATCGAAAGACCGATTATACGGGCATCTAAAAAAACAGTCGCGTCTAATAAGCACTCGCGCGCTCACGCAATTCCACAGGCGAAAAGAGGAAAATATGACCACAGTACAGCATTTGAATAAACAATTCGGTATAGCAGGGGATCTGGAATTTCGGGAAGATGTCGGCGGGTTGATCGTAGCGGAAATCAGCAATGCACAGGCAACCGCCTCTATCTGTCTGCAGGGCGCGCACCTGATGACCTGGCAGCCGGGGAGTCAGGCAACGCCGGTCGTTTGGCTGTCGCGTGACGCCAAACTTTCTGCGGGAAAATCCATACGCGGCGGCGCACCGGTTTGCTGGCCGTGGTTTGGCGCGCATGCGTCCGAATCGGGCTTTCCCGGACACGGCTATGCGCGTACGGTGCCGTGGCGAATGATGGAGTCGGGCAAAGAGCCGAACGGAGCGACACGGTTGGTGCTGCGTCTGGTGGAAAGCGAAAAGACTCGCACGCAGTGGCCGCATGATTGCACGCTTGAACTGACCGTGATTGTCGGCGAAACGCTGCGCATGGAATTGACCACCGAGAATACCGGTGCCGGGGATTTCGTTATCGGCGAAGCATTGCATACTTATTTCCGGGTCGGCGACATCGGCGAGGTGCGGGTGAAAGGATTGGAGAGTTACGATTATTGGGACAAGGTGGGAGGATCCGTACTGAAAAAGCAATCCGGAGATATCCATTTCTCGGGCGAGACCGATCGCGTGTATATCAACACTGCTGCCGAATGCGTGATCGAAGATGACAAGCTCAAGCGCCGCATTCATGTTGCCAAGTCCGGGAGTCTTTCCACTGTGGTGTGGACGCCATGGACGGAGAAGGCCAATAAGATGGGTGACTTGGGGGAAGCCGAGGGTTGGCGCGAGATGGTTTGTGTGGAGTCGGTGAATGCGATGGAAAATGTGGTGAAAGTCGCGGCGGGAACCGGGCACACGATGATAGTCGAATACCGTGTGGAGTCTATTTGACGGAATACCCGGTCCAGGAATTCTGTCCGGGCCGGACTTTTAAATTCAGACACGGACAATCCGTGCAACCTGAATGGTCAATTAATGCTTTTTAAATCAGTCAGGTGATGCCGATTTTACATGGATATCAACGTATCTTGCGGGAACCGCGTTGTGAGCTTACAACCCGTAACAATTTGACTGCCAGTTGGCTGTAAAATCGGGCGGACTTGTCTTAGAATCGAGAGTGGAGGAGGAACCTTCCATCGTTTCATACGCTTTCAAATAAAAATATGGGGAGATGACGAACATGAAGACAATTATCGTAGGCATGATTGCAGCAGCTGGTTTGGTGCTGGCGGGTAGCGTAATGGCAGAAGACATGCCGGTGCTGGCGAAGAAGAACGGCTGCACCGCTTGCCACAGGATCGAGAAGAAGTTGGTTGGTCCGGCTTGGAGAGATGTGTCCAAGGCATACAACAAAGTCGGCGCGACGGGTACTGCAGTTGATCCGAAAGTTTACCAGGTAACCCAGAAAGTTTCTGCCATTCTGAAAGAACACGGCAAATCCACTCCTGAAGCATGGCTGGAAGAAAAAGTAGCCAAGGGCGGCACCGGAGACTGGTTCAAACACACAGCCATGATCCCTAATGCACCACGAGTCAAGGCAGATGACATCAAAACGCTGGTTGACTTCATTCTTGGTTTGGAAAAGAAGTAAGCCTGTAACGTATCCTTCCACCCGATTCGGGAGAGTCTTTTGGGAGGACCGGAAACAATCCTGAAAAAGCCGGCGCAAGCCGGCTTTTTTATCGGTTGTGTTTTTGTTTCTTCTCGATGTGAATGGCAGTTTTTTGCGTGCGGCACAATTCGAATGTCAACTTTCTCCTGAGGGTATGCATTGGTGTTTTGCCAACGGTCAGTATGTACTGTTGAAACTTTAGCCGCTTGCCGCCGCGAACTTGCCAATTGAGCGGGTGAACGTGGCTACATCAACTAATGCGAGTGGCTATGCAAAGCAGATCGAGTTGTTTAGAATCGTCCGGTGGGACAGACCTTCGCGGGTTCGAATATTTAAATCATAATAAATGGAGAGACATATGAAAGCTATTGTCGGAAGCATGGTTGCAGCGGCGGGTTTGATTATTTTCGGTAGCTCAATGGCAGTAGAAATGCCGCCACTGGCCCACAAGCTTAACTGCACCGCTTGTCACGATATAGATAAAAAAAAGGTTGGACCTGCCTGGAGAGACATAGCCAAAAGATATACCGGTAGTGGGGTCACCACCTACACCTACAATGGCAAAGAATATCCATTGATCGAAGGTCTGGTGATGAAGGTGTCACAGGGCGGCTCCGGGAACTGGGGCACCATGCCGATGCCGGCCAACGATCCGAGCGGTGCAAAAAAGGCGGAAATCACCGAGCTGGTCAAATTTGAGCAGAGCCTGGCCACCAAATAGGGAAGCGATGTTCAACGCGGCACAGGCCGGCGCAAGCCGGCTTTTTGTTGCCCGTAAAATTGACAAGCGCAGCCACTGCTCCACATAATCAGGTCTCGTACATCAAAGGGGATAAACATGTCACGTCATTCGCATCGTTCCTTAATGTTCGGCGCCATTGTGCCGGTGTTGCTTTCCATGACGCTTTACGGCTGTGAAAAATCGGCCACGACAAGCCAGGATTCGTCCGGCGACCTGGTCGTTCGCATCGGCGCGTCGGCTCCCCTGACCGGTCCGCAGGCCCACCTGGGCAAGGACAACGAGAACGGCACACGCATGGCGATCGACGATGCGAATGCGAAGGGCATCATGATCGGCGGGCGCAAGGCGCATTTCGAGCTGATCAGCGAAGACGATCAGGCCGACCCGAAGACTGCGACCATCGTCGCCCAGAAACTGGTCGACGACAAGGTCAACGGCGTCATCGGTCATCTTAATTCAGGCACCACCATCCCGGCGGCAAAAATCTACAGCGATAACGGCATTCCACAGATATCGCCTTCCGCCACCGCGGTCGCCTACACCGCACAGGGTTTCAAGACCGCGTTCCGCGTGATGGCCAACGACGCGCAGCAGGGGCATGTGCTGGGCGAATATGCGGTCAAGAATCTGGGCGCGAAGCGGATTGCTGTGATCGACGACCGTACCGCTTACGGCCAGGGGCTGGCGGATCAGTTCATCAAGTCCGCAGAGGCCAACGGCGCGAAGATCGTTGCGCACGAATATACCAACGACAAGGCAATGGACTTTACCGCGGTGCTGACGGCGGTGAAGGGCAAGAAACCGGACCTGCTGTTTTACGGCGGGATGGACGCGCAGAGCGGACCGATGGTGAAACAGCTCAAGGCGCTTGCTATGAAGACGAAATTCATGACGGGTGACGGCGGTTATACGCCGGAGTTCATCAGGCTGGCCGGCGATGCGGTCGAGGGTGCGTATGCCTCATTGCCCGGTGTGCCGCTGGACAAGATGCCCGGCGGCAAGGCATTCGCCGACCGCTTCATCGCCAAGTACGGGCCAATACAGTTGTATGCCCCGTATTGCTACGACGCGGTGAATGTGATGATCGCCGCGATGCAGAAAGTCGGCTCGGCGGACCCTGCAAAATATCTGCCCGCGCTGGCCGGCATTACATACGACGGCGTCACGGCGAAGATCCAGTTCGATGAAAAGGGCGACCTGAAGGGCGGCGCTATCACTATGTATCAGGTGCAGCATGGCAAGTGGCAGCCGCTCGAGACGCTCGGTATGGCCAAGGCGGCCAACTGATGCGGCAACTGTAAAATACAAAACGACACGTAACCCGTGTCGTTTTTGTTTGTGCGACGATGGAAATCTTTTTTCAACAAATCATAAACGGTCTGGTGCAGGGCAGCGTGTACGCGCTGGTCGCGCTGGGCTATACCATGGTGTATGGCATACTCGGCCTGATCAATTTCGCGCATGGCGAAGTGGTGATGATAGGCGCGATGCTGGCGCTTTCCTCATTGACCGCACTGCTCGGATGGGGTGTGACGCCACTGTTGGCCTTGCCGCTCAGCATTGCGCTGGCGATGCTGGGTTGCATGGTGCTCGGTTACGGCATTGAACGAATCGCCTACCGCCCGTTGCGCCATGCGCCGCGTCTCGCACCCCTCATCACCGCCATCGGCATGTCCATCGTGCTGCAGAATCTGGCGATGATGATCTGGGGCCGCCAGTACCACTCTTTCCCGCAGTTGATCGCAAATACGCCGCATAACATCGGTGGTGCGATCATCAACAATATCCAGATCATCATTTTCATCCTGGCGCTGTCTATCATGGCGGGGCTGATGTTCGTTGTGAATCGTACCCGTCTCGGACGCGCGATGCGCGCAGTGTCCGAGAACCAGCATGCGGCGCAACTGATGGGCGTGGACATCAATCGCGTGATCTCGATCACTTTCATGCTTGGCTCGGGACTCGCCGCCATCGCCGGTGTAATGGTCAGTGCCAATTATGGTCTGGCACATTACTATATGGGTTTCATACTCGGCCTGAAAGCCTTTACCGCAGCGGTTCTGGGCGGCATCGGCAATTTGCGCGGTGCGATGCTGGGCGGATTGCTGCTCGGGCTGATCGAGAGCCTGGGAGCGGGTTACATCGGCGATCTGACCGGCGGATTTTTTGGCAGCAACTATCAGGACGTGTTCGCTTTCTTCGTGCTGATCGCGGTGCTGGTGTTTCGGCCATCCGGTTTGCTGGGGGAACGCCTTGCGGAACGCGCATGAAAATCCTAACGTAAGCTACTGCGCGGCTCCTGGCGCCTCGGACTGCTCGCGACGCTTCTGCGGGGATTTCTTGTGATGATCTCCTTCGATAAGCGCAATCAACGTTGGATAATTTGGGTGCTGCTGCTGGCTGGCTTGTTGCTCTTGCCATTTCTCACCGACGCGTTGCTCGGGCGCGGCTGGGTGCGCATTGTCGATTTCGCGATGCTCTATATCATGCTGGCGCTCGGGTTGAACATCGTGGTCGGCTATGCGGGTCTGCTTGATCTTGGTTATATCGCATTCTTTGCGGTCGGGGCGTACAGCTATGCACTGACCAATTCACCGCATCTGGCGCAGGCCTTTCCGATAGCGTTTCCCGATGGCGTGCATCTGCCGTTCTGGATCGTTCTGCCAATGGCGGCCTTGGTGGCGGGCGGTTTCGGCGTGCTGCTTGGCGCGCCGACATTGCGCCTGCGCGGGGATTACCTTGCCATTGTGACGCTCGGCTTCGGCGAGATCATCCGCATCTTTCTGAACAATCTCAACGCGCCCGTCAATCTGACCAACGGTCCGCAGGGTATCAGCTTCATCGACCCGATCAGCGTAATGGGCATAGCGCTGAACAAGACCCAGAATTTTTTCGGCATCGCGTTTCCCTCGGTGCATCTGTATTTCTATCTGTTCCTGGCATTCACCGCGCTGGTGATATTCGTTTCGCAGCGGCTGGAGAAATCGCGCATCGGCAGGGCGTGGATGGCGATACGCGAAGACGAAGTCGCCGCCTCTGCGATGGGTATCAACACGCGCAACCTCAAGCTGTTGGCTTTCGCAATGGGAGCGATGTTTGGCGGTGCATCCGGTGCGCTGTTTGCGGGTTTCCAGGGCTTCGTCAGCCCGGAAAGTTTCAGCCTGATGGAATCCATCATGGTGTTGTGCATGGTGGTGCTGGGCGGGATGGGCAACATCGCCGGGGTAATCCTCGGCGGCGTATTGCTGGCGCTGCTGCCGGAGGTGTTGCGCAACATTGTCATGCCGGTGCAACAGGCCCTGTTCGGCAAAACTCTGATCGACCCGGAAAGCCTGCGCATGCTGCTGTTCGGCTCGGCGCTGATCGTGATGATGCTGTATCGGCCGGCCGGATTGTTGCCATCGCGCTTGCGCCGCCGCGAACTGGGCGGCGACGAGGCGGCTGCCGAAGAGAGCGTATACGATGCCACACACTGAAGACGCATTGCTGAACGCCTCGCATATAGGCAAAAAATTCGGCGGGTTGAACGCGCTCAGCGACGTGTCGCTGCATATCAAACGCGGCGAAATCTACGGCCTTATCGGCCCGAACGGCGCGGGCAAGACCACCCTGTTCAATGTTCTCACCGGGCTGTATCAGCCGAGCGCAGGCGGCTTCCTGTTCAATGGCATACACTACCAGTCGGGCAAACCGCATCTGCTGGCACAAGCAGGAATCGCGCGCACCTTCCAGAACATCCGGCTGTTCGCCAACCTTACCGCGCTGGAAAACGTGATGATAGGCCGCCACGTGCGCACCCGCGCGGGTGTGTTCGGCGCGTTGCTGCGCGATCGCGGCACGCGCAGGGAAGAGCGCGCCATCGTCGAACGCGCGCGCGAGCTGGTGCGCTATGTCGGCATCGAAAAGCCCGCGCAGACACTCGCCAAACATCTTTCCTACGGCGAACAGCGCCGCCTCGAGATCGCCCGCGCGCTGGCCACCGAACCGCTGCTGCTCGCGCTCGATGAGCCTGCCGCAGGCATGAACGCCAGCGAAACAGACAATCTCAAAACACTGTTGAAGACCATACGCGATCAAGGCATTACCGTGTTGCTGATCGAGCACGATGTCAAACTCATCATGGGGCTGTGCGACCGCGTCGCGGTGCTGGATTACGGCAAGAAGATCGCGGAAGGGGTGCCGGAACAGATACGCAAGGATCCGGCCGTGATCGCCGCTTATCTGGGGCAGGAAATCCATGGCTCCTCCACACAAGGCGGAGACGGTGGTGACTGATACATTGCTCGAAATCAGCGGTCTCAAAGTCGCTTACGGCGGTATTCATGCCATCAAGGGAATAGACCTGCATGTCGCGTCAGGCGAACTGGTCGCGTTGATCGGCAGCAATGGCGCGGGCAAGACCACGACGCTAAAAACCCTGGCGGGGCTGTTGAACCCGGCCAGCGGGAAGATCTATTACGACGGCCATAGCCTGCACAACGTCGCGGCACACCGGCGTGCCGCGATGGGTATCGCACTCGTGCCGGAAGGCCGCGGCGTATTCGCGCGCATGACGATAGAGGAAAATCTGCTGATGGGCGCATATTGCCGCAGCGACAAAAACGAAATCACGACTGACCTTGAACGTATGTACGGATTATTTCCGCGCCTGGACGAACGCAAAGACCAGTTGGCCGGAACCCTCTCGGGCGGTGAGCAGCAGATGGTCGCAATGGCGCGCGCGCTGATGAGCCGTCCGCGCCTGCTGATGCTGGACGAACCCAGCATGGGACTCGCCCCACTGATGGTACAGAAAATATTCGATACCATCCGCGACATTGCCGCACTCGGGATGAGCATCCTGCTGGTCGAACAGAACGCCAGACTAGCCCTCGAAGTGGCGCAGCGCGGCTATGTGATGGAAAGCGGCGCAATCACGTTGTCCGGTGCGGCCGGTGAACTGCTGGGCAGTGATGCGGTGCAACGCGCCTATCTGGGCGGCTGAACGGGATCCCTGTCTTCTGGCACAATCTGTGTAATCTTGCCGTCTTGATACTGTCATCAATCTGCTTCAGCAAAGAACCATCCGGAATTCTCCGGTATTCATAATTCCGCAACACACTCCCTGTAATTTCCTTTCCGACATTGTGTACGCGATTTCGGTATCGCGGTGTCGATTTGTTATGCATGTCCCGTGTCCCGGGCGAACGCGAAACTGTATCAGGCGTCATCATTCCGCAAACCATACAACAAACATATTTAGGAGTTAATCAGCATGAAAAAATCCATTGCAACACTGGGTCTGTTGGGCATCGCGCTCGCAAGCCCGGTATTCGCCAACGAGGGAAAAGTGCCCGAGGGTGTCCGTCATCTTGACCATGTCTTTGTGATCATGATGGAGAACCATGCCTACGGCCAGATCATCAATAATCCCAATGCGCCCTTCATTAACCAGTTGGCACAATCTGCCAACCTGGCGACGAATTACTACGGTATCAGGCATCCTAGCCTGACCAACTATCTGGAAATGGTTGGCGGTACCAATTTCGGCGTGCAAAGCGACAATGGGTCGGATTGGCATAATTCGTCCTGCGCGAACAATCTCGTCACGGGTGTCGCCAATACCGACACCCCAAAGACATCGGCGATCTGCCCGATCTCGGGCAGCTGCACCGATGCGGCTACGCCAGCCGTCGACACCGCCAACGAGACACAGGGCCTGCCGGGCATAAACAACATCGACGGTATCCGGTCTATCCCCGCAGCAAACGACATCACCGGAAAAACAATCGCCGACCAGTTGTTCGAGGCACGCAGCAGTTGGAAGAGCTACCAGGAAAACCTGCCGCCCGAGGGTGCAGATCGGGTGACATACAGCGATGGTGTCTATACCAACAACACGGATTTTAGCAAAATCCAGTCCGCGCAGAACCCGCCGTTGACATCAGCCGGAATGGTCGATCTTCATGCCGGTAAGCATAATCCATTCGCCTATTTTCAGAGCGTCCAGCAAGGGGGAAATTCCGGTCTGAGCCTGGCACAGAAGGTCGGCTTTGAAGGCTACAACGGTTTGTATGCCGACCTGAGCAGCGGCAAGGTACCGGCGTTCTCCTTCATCGCACCGAACCAGTGCAACGACCAGCACGGGCGTGGCAATGCCGGACCGTTCTGCAACTATGACGTCGACCCCGCAGGTACGGCGGGAACCCAATCCGGCCATGATCCAGCGCGGTGATATGGCCGTCAGCAGAATCGTGACTGCGATCAAGAACTCGCCGGTCTGGTCAGAAGGCAACAACGCGATCATCGTGCTCTGGGACGAGAACGACTATAGCGTGGCGCCGAATGCCAATCAGGTGGCACTGATAGTCGACACCATACGGTGTGGGCGGCAAGCGTAGCGGGACCTACTACAACCATTTCTCGCTGCTCAAGTCGCTTGAGTCGGGATTCGGTCTGCCCTGTCTGAACCATGCCTGCGATGCAGAAGTGCAAGTGATGTCCGATCTGTTTGGCGGCCGCAGGCACGACCGCAAGCACGACAAAGAATAACCGAAGCCGGCTGGCTGCCCGGGTAACCGACCGATCGACAGATCGGGGGCCGGGAAGGCCAGCTGTTCAGTAAAGGCGTCGAATATTTATGAGCCACGCCGGTTTTACGGTGTGGCCATTTCTATTGCGGTGAATGATTACAATATATAAATGAAAGAGGCGGCCCAAGTGCCACCTCTTTCATTTGCCAATTCCAAACGGGCTTAGATCTTGCCTGCTTTAACGGCAGCAAAAAGTGCTTTTGCAGCCTCGTCTTCATGCCCTTTAATATAGTGCTTATACTGTGCCGTCATAATAGCCGCTTGTCTCTTGAATTTAGGCTCAGTGCTTGCAACTTTGCGATCTTCCACCTTAAAGCCGGACTTGAAAACCTTTGCCAGAGCTGCCTCATTGCCATATTTCTCTGCAACTCTTTTCCAGGCGGGACCTACAACATCTTTATCAATTTTATGGCAAGCTTTACATGGTGCAGTTGAGAAGGCGCTGGACGTCGCAGACATAGCCAGTAATCCAACAGCGGTTGCTAAAAGCGTCAATGATTTTTTCACTCTAAATTCCTCCCCTAAAAATTATAAAATGTCATTCCGACAATTTAATGGTATGGCCATGTTAACGCTTGAGTCAATTTGTCAATTGTTACAATTCGTTATAAATAGAGGTTCATCTGACATTTGTGTGGGTAAAAGCTAATCTATCGTCTCTAACTTGGTTAGGAGAAGAGCGATGGAAAGCAAAGAGTTGTACCGGCACTTGCTGGGAATAAACGAACCGTGGACGGTAGAGCGTGTTGATCTGGACATGAAGCAAGGCCGAGTTGATGTGTATGTGGTTCATACCAAAGGCGTGCGTTTTGCTTGCTCTGAATGCGGGCAGGAACATGCTGTTTATGACCATTCTGTCGAGCGCGTTTGGCGTCATCTGGATAGTTGCCAGTTTATGACCTACCTGCATGCCAGTCCGCCGCGGGTGTCGTGTTCTGAGCATGGCGTCCGGCAAGCGCGCCTGCCATGGGCGGATGAGGGCAGCCGGTTTACGCACCTGTTCGAGGCACTGGCGGCGAATGTGTTGTTGGCAGCCAATATCGAACGTGCTGCGGGATTGTTGCGTATCAGCTGGGATCAGGCGTGGCACCTGATGGAACGCGCAGTGTTGCGCGGACGTTCTGCCAAAGACGATGCGCTGCCCAAGCAGATTGGCATAGATGAGAAAGCCATCGCCAAGGGGCATCAATACATGACACTGGTCTGCGACATGGACAAGGCGACGGTGGAATACGTTGGCGAGGGGCGACGTGAAGAAAGTCTGGCCGCCAACTTCGACACTTTTGGCATGGAACGCTGTGCCGGGATAGAAGCGATCAGTCTCGACATGTGGCCGACCTTCATCAATGCCTGCCGTAAAGGCGTGCCGGAGGCGGATGACAAGATGGTGTTTGATCGCTTCCACATCATGCGCCATGTTGCGGAGGCGGTAGATAAGGTCCGGGAGCAGGAACACAAGGCGCTGATGAATGAAGGGAACAACACGTTGGTCAACAGCAAATATCTGTGGCTGACCAATCCGTCCAACATGACCGACCAGGCTAAAACGCGCTTCAAGGTACTGCAACGTAGCGAGCTTGAAACCGGGCGAGCCTGGGCGCTTAAGGAGGTGCTGCGGGAATTGTGGAATTACACCTCTGCGGCCTGGGCGCTGAAGTTCTGGAAGCGTTGGTATTTCTGGGCGACACATAGCCGCTTGCAGCCCATAATCGATGCGGCTAGGTTGATTGCGCGGCATTTGCCGAATGTGTTGACCTATTTCAAACATCGCATCACCAATGCTGTAGCTGAAGGGTTGAACTCAAAGATTGCAACTGTACAAAAACGTGCCTGTGGATTCAGAAACCGTGACCATTTCAAAATCGCCATCTATTTCCACTGCGGCGGTCTTGATCTATACCCGGTTCAGGTCACCCATGGGAAAGTCTGATGAACCTAAATAGAAGAATCGAATTGTTCCCGAAACGCGGACAGATTTCAGCCTAACTGTCCGAAATAAGCACAAATACTGTCATTCATAAGTGCAAAGCCAGTTGCCGACTGTGGTCGATGAACAGTAGTTAATTTCGGCAAAATTGAACTTATGGTTTGAATGTGAGAACGATTCACAATGAAATAAATTTGATACCGGAAAACAGCCGATATCCAACTTCTGCTGTTGGCCCAGGCTGTGTCAAAACGCACATTCTGTGTAAACAAAAGCGGCCCAGAAACGTTATGTGAGTATTGTAGTTCAGCGATGGGATATTCACATGAAACGATTCATCCAGGGTGAAGATCGAACCCAAGCCAC
>JBBRFZ010000058.1:0-15849 GCA_038241165.1 Burkholderiales bacterium
TGATGGGATTGATATTGCTGATATTCGGCGTGTTGTGGAATCCGCGCTTTGGTTTCAGCGGCCTGCAGGCGATGTTCTCGCGCTATTTGTTGAATGTTGGCACACCGTTTGAGGATTGGCTCGCCCAGTTGACCGAGGCGGCTCAGCGCGAACCCGATGCAGCAGCCTATCTGCGCCGGGCTGTTGATTTGCTGGCGGATTTTCCGTGGGTGTCAGGCCTGTCCTGGCAATCGCCCGATGCAACAGGGCAACTCGGACAAATCAGCGAGCACGTTGCGGTGGTACAAGTACGCGGATTACACCTGACGCTGTATGCCAAGGAATCGCTCAATCCCACCCTGTTGTTGCATACGCATGTACTGGTGCAATTGATTAGCTATTTTTATCAGTCCAAGCAACGCGAACAGGCTCTGCGCGACATCACGCGTTTGCAGGCCGTGTACGAAACCGGGTCGCGACTCACACACGATCTGAAAAATATGCTGCAATCCCTGCTCTCGCTTACCGCTCTCGCTCAACACCGTGAAGGAACGGCACGACAATTGTTGCAACAGCAACTCCCGATGCTTTCCCAGCGTATCGAAATGATATTGCTCAAGCTCCAGCAGCCGCATATGGGAAACGAAGCTGCCCGGCTGGCCCTGAATGCATGGTGGGACACCCTGAGATTGCGCAACCAGCATCGGCCTATTCGCTGGCGCGAACCCAATGGTTTGCCGAACAGCATCATCCCCGCTGCCCTGTTTGATTGCGTCATCGATAATCTGATCGATAACGCGCTGAGAAAACGCCAAACCGAACCGGATATTGTTATCTCCGTCGAGCTCCATTCGAACCCGGTGTGTATAACAGTCTGCGACAGCGGTATCGCGATACCGGAAAGCATTGCCATGAAACTGTTGCGCGATGTCATCGTTTCCGAGCATGGATTCGGGATTGGTCTTTATCAGGTCGCTCGCTGGGCAAAACAACTGGATTATCGATTGACGTTGATCAGCAACCGGACGGGAAAGGTGTGTTTCGAACTTCGGGATAACAGGGGTGAGGAAACACGCAATCTGGTATTTTAGAGTTTCCCGGATCGCCTTATGTGATAAGCTCGGGGCTGTTGTTATTACGTTTTATTTTGTTTCATGTCTTCCACTTCTGCATCTTCTCTCGCTGGCACATTGCTGCGCCAGGAAGTACTTGATCTGCACGCTTACCATGTGCCGGACAGCTCCGGCTACATCAAGCTGGATGCGATGGAGAACCCCTATCAGGTGCCGCCCGCTTTGCGCGCCGAAATCGCCGAAGCGGTTGTTGCGGCTGCCATCAACCGCTATCCCGATCCCGGTGCCGCTTCACTCAAGGAAAAAATCCGTGCCGCGACTGGTTTGCCGCACGGAATGGAGTTGTTGCTTGGCAATGGTTCGGACGAGTTGATACAGTTGCTGGCTTTGGCGCTTAACAAAGCCGGGGCGACGCTGTTAAGCGTGGAGCCGTCGTTCGTGATGTACAAGATGATCGCGATTTTCACCGGAATGCGTTATGTGGGCGTTCCCCTGATGGAAAATTCAGGGGCTGCGGATTTTTCGCTGGATTTGCCCGCGACTCTCGCGGCGATACGCCGCGAACAACCCGCTCTGGTGTTTCTGGCTTACCCGAACAATCCCACCGGAAATTTGTTCCCGGCGGAAGCCGTGGCACAGATCATCGCGGCATCGCCCGGGCTGGTCGTGCTGGATGAGGCTTATTACGCCTTTGCCAGCGACAGTTTTATTCCGCACCTGGCGAGCTATCCGAATTTGCTGGTGATGCGTACTTTTTCCAAGCTTGGCATGGCCGGGCTGCGCCTCGGTTTTCTGGCAGGCAGCGAGGCCTGGTTGGGGCAGTTGGAAAAGCTGCGCTTGCCGTATAATGTCGGCGTGTTGCCACAGGTGGTGGCCGGGAAGCTGCTGGCGCATCACGAGGTGTTGTTGCAGCAAGCGGAACAAATCAGGCTGGATCGTGCAAAATTGTACCGGCAGTTGGACGAAATCGCTGCTATAAGGGTTTACCCCAGCGAGGCGAATTTCCTGCTGTTTCGCGTGGGAAATGCAAATGCGGTGTTCAATGGATTGAAGCGGCGCGGTGTGCTGATCAAGAATTTGAGCAACGGTCATCCGATGTTGAAAGACTGTTTGCGTGTGACAGTGGGCACGCCAAACGAAAACGAACGATTCATGATTGCATTAAAGGAAAGCATCCCTGAATCCGAGCAGGAGACAGAGTGATTTTAGTGCAGGCTTGCCCCCGGTCAGCCCGAACCAGAATGAACGCTTCATGGAAGCATTGCAGGAAACCATTATCAATCCGCATTAGGAACAAATCATGCGCAGCACGAAAGTTTCACGCAATACCCTGGAAACCCGGATCAACATCGAATTGAATCTGGACGGTAGCGGGAAGTCCAGATTTGATACCGGACTGCCGTTTCTCGATCACATGATGGACCAGATCGCCAGGCACGGTTTGCTGGATTTGGATATTCTGGCCAAGGGGGATCTGCACATCGATGCCCATCACACCGTCGAAGATATCGGCATTACGCTGGGTCAGGCATTCAATCAGGCGGTCGGCGACAAAAAAGGTTTGCGCCGTTACGGGCATGCCTACATACCTTTGGATGAGGCACTGTCCCGCGTGGTCCTGGACATATCCGGCCGTCCCGGATTGGTGTTCAATTGCAAATTCGTGCGTGGCAATGTTGGCGAATTTGATGTGGATCTCATCAAAGAGTTTTTTCAGGGTTTCGTCAACCATGCTCTGGTGACCGTGCATGTCGACAATCTGGCGGGAGATAACGCCCATCATCAGGCCGAAACCATATTCAAGGCATTTGGCCGCGCACTGCGTATGGCTTTGGAACTGGATCCGCGCATGGTCGGCGTGATGCCATCCACCAAGGGAACACTATAATTCATCATGGGATCTACGGTTGATGTTGCAGTAGTCGATTACGGCATGGGCAACCTGCGCTCGGTCGAACAGGCGTTGCGCAAGGTGGCCCCCAATGCGGAAATTGTCGTCACGGATGACGCCGACATGATCGCAGGGGCCAGGCGCGTGGTGTTCCCCGGGCAGGGCGCGATGCCCGACTGTATGCGCGAACTGGATGCGCGCGGTTTGCGGGATGCCGTTCTGGAGGCTGCGCGCAGCAAGCCTTTTCTCGGTATCTGCATCGGCTTGCAAATGCTGTTCGAAAGCAGCGCCGAAGGCAATACTCCGGGGTTGGGAGTTTTGCACGGGAAGGTGTTGCACTTTCCCAGTAATATGCACGATGCGCAGGGCAACAAACTCAAGGTACCGCACATGGGCTGGAATCAGGTGCATCATGTGCAGCACCCGCTCTGGAATGGCATAGAGCAGGATGCGCGCTTTTATTTTGTGCATAGCTACTATGTGCAGCCTCAAGATGCCTCATTGGTGCAGGCTACCAGCCAATATCCGCAATCGTTTGTGTGCGCGGTGGCAAAAGATAATTTATTTGCGGTGCAATTTCATCCGGAAAAAAGCCAGGCAGACGGGCTTAAACTGCTGCAAAACTTTGTGCAATGGAATCCTTAATTTTTAACATACTGCCATGCTGATTATTCCTGCTATAGATTTGAAAGACGGTCACTGTGTGCGCCTGAAACAAGGCGTGATGGAAGATGCCACGGTGTTTTCAGAAGATCCTGCCGCAATGGCAAAACACTGGTTGGCGCAAGGCGCCCGCCGCCTGCACCTGGTGGACCTGAACGGCGCATTCGCCGGCAAGCCCAAGAACGAGTCCGCTGTGCGCCGCATCGTTGAGGCGGTCGGAATGGATATTCCGGTGCAGCTCGGCGGTGGCATACGTGACCTGGAAACCATTGAGCGCTATCTCGACATCGGTGTGACTTACATCATTATCGGTACCGCGGCGGTGAAAGTGCCCGGTTTCCTTCATGAAGCCTGCGACGCTTTCCCCGGGCACATTATGGTGGGTCTGGATGCCAAAGGCGGCAAGGTGGCGGTAGACGGCTGGTCTAAACTGACCGGCCATGATGTGGCGGATCTGGCGCAGCGATTTGAAGGTTATGGCGTGGAGGCGGTTATTTATACTGATATCGGGCGCGACGGGATGTTGTCGGGTGTGAACATTCCGGCCACCGTTGAATTGGCCAGTCCGCTGCATGTACCGGTGATTGCCAGTGGCGGCATCACCAATCTGGACGATGTGCGCGCGCTTTGCGCGGTGCAGGCCGAAGGCATCAGCGGTGCGATCACCGGACGGGCGATTTATGAAGGTACGCTGGATTTCAAGGCAGCGCAGACCCTTGCGGATGAATTGACCGGAGCCGCCTGACCCATGCTGACCAAACGCATCATTCCCTGTCTCGACGTGGCTGCAGGACGAGTCGTCAAAGGTGTGAGTTTTGTCGAATTGCGCGATGCCGGTGATCCGGTGGAGATCGCGCGCCGCTATGATGAGCAGGGCGCCGACGAGCTGACCTTCCTCGACATCACTGCCAGTTCCGACGACAGAGGAATTATCTTTCGCATGATTGAACAGGTTGCCTCGCAGGTATTCATTCCGCTGACCGTCGGCGGGGGGGTGCGTGAAGTGAGCGATGTGCGCAATTTGCTGAATGCCGGAGCCGACAAGGTCAGCATCAATACTTCCGCGGTACTCAATCCGCAATTGGTCGCAGATGCCGCAGGACGATATGGTTCGCAGTGCATTGTGGTTGCGATTGATGCGAAGCAGACCGCCCCGGCCCATTGGGAAGTCTACACTCACGGCGGGCGCACTGCCACAGGCCTGGATGCCGTGGCATGGGCAAAAAAAATGCAGGACCTGGGAGCGGGTGAAATCCTGCTGACCAGCATGGACAAGGACGGGCAAAAAACCGGTTTTGATCTGGCGTTGACCCGGGCAATAACCGATGCGCTTGATATCCCGGTGATTGCAAGCGGCGGCGTGGGCAATCTGCAACACATGGTCGATGGTGTGAAAAAGGGCGGGGCAGATGCTGTATTGGCGGCGAGCATCTTTCACTTCGGCGAATACACAGTGCGGGAAGCCAAGCAGTTTATGGCGCAGAATGGCATTGAGGTTCGGTTATGACATGGTGCGCGAAAGCAACGGGTGCGGGAATAACCGCATTGCACCTCCTGATGGAACTACTAGCCAATCGACTGATAAAACAACTAGCCATCCCACTAAGCAACCCAAAGACGGTTGCCAAGTGGTTGGTTATAAGCCCGCGAGCGGACAAGTCGCTGGTTATCCCGCAAACGGCTGGCTGCGCCATAACCAGCGACTTGGCGAGCGTCGTTTGCTCGCCTAGTCGAATGGCTAGTGGTTATATCAGTAACGTGTCGGAGGTGCGGTTATGAATTCAGGCAAAAAGTGCAAGGTGAAAGGCTCAAGGTACAGGGTTCCAGGATTTTCCTTTTACCTTGTGCCTTGCACCTTGAGCCTGTATTAATGATGAGCGAAACCTGGTTGAACAGGGTAAATTGGTCTGCGGACGGATTGGTGACGGCCATCGTCCAGGATGCAGTCACCGGCCGTGTGCTGATGGTGGCATGGATGAATCGCGATGCGCTGAAACTGACCTGGCAAAAGAACGAAGCGGTATTCTGGTCGCGCTCACGCAAAAAGCTTTGGCACAAGGGTGAAGAATCGGGACATTTTCAGAAGATCAGGGAAATTCGTCTTGATTGCGATGGGGATGTGATCCTTTTGCAAGTTGAACAACAAGGCGGTATCGCTTGTCATACCGGTCGGGAGAGCTGCTTTTACAGCCGCCTTGAGGGAGGCAAGTGGGTCGAGGTGGATCCTGTATTAAAATCTCCCGAGGAAATTTATAAAACGGATACTCCGGTAAATAGAAACCCGAAGAGATGAAGCCAGAAAAATGACACAGGATATATTGCAACGATTGACCGAAACTTTGGCGGGACGCAAGCAGGCTTCGCCGGAAAGTTCCTATGTTGCCAAGCTGTTCAGTAAGGGCGAAGATGCCATTCTGAAGAAAGTCGGCGAGGAAGCAACGGAAGTCATACTCGCGAGCAAATCGGGTGACAAATCCCATCTTGTGTATGAAACTGCCGATCTGTGGTTTCATTGCATGGTACTGTTGGCGCAGCATGGTTTGACTGCGGCCGATGTGCTGAATGAACTGGAGCGGCGCGAGGGTTTATCGGGTATCTCCGAGAAAGCAAGCAGGAAGAAGAACTGATCATGGGCGACTGTCTGTTTTGTAAAATTGCACGCGGTGAAATTCCATGCCGCAAGGTGTATGAGGACGACGAGGTGTTGGCGTTCCATGACATCAATCCGGTCGCGCCGGTACATTTCATGTTGGTGCCCAAGTTGCATCTGGCCACGCTGGACGATGCCGGGGAGGAGCATGCTGCTTTGCTCGGCAAGATGCTGTTGCTGGCGCCGAAGCTGGCCAGAGAACAGGGGCTGGATACCGGTTTTCGTACCGTGATCAACACCGGTAAGGGCGGTGGGCAGGAAATATTTCATTTGCATATTCACGTCATAGGCGGTGGCAACATTCCACCCATGGTAAGGCGTAATTAATTTATAAAGGAGAGCGAGATGGGCGGATTAAGTATTTGGCATTGGTTAATCGTGTTGCTGGTTATCGTGTTGGTTTTCGGTACCAAGAAACTGCGCAACGTCGGCAGCGATCTCGGTAGTGCGGTAAAGGGCTTCAAGGAAGGGATGCAATCCGCTGAGGAACCGGCCAAACATATCAATGAAGGCGGGCAGACCATAGAAGGTGAAGTGAAGGATAAAAAAACCACTAACGTTTAAACCTTTTTCTGCGACCGGCGAGAATGTTCGACTTCAGTATTTCAGAATTGATGGTGGTGATGGTGGTTGCACTCATCGTCATCGGGCCCGAGCGTCTGCCAAAAGTGGCACGTACCCTGGGACACCTGTGGGGACGCGCGCAACGGTATATCAATGGCGTGAAGGCCGACATCGCACGCGACATGGCGGTTGAAGAGTTCCGCGAGTTGCAGCAACAGGTGAAAGCCGAAGCCGGTGAACTGGAGCAATCCATGAAACAGGCGGTGCAGACAGCGGATCAGCAGGTGCAGGAAATCAACGAGGCCGTTGCAAAGCTTTCATCATCAGAACAGGCAACCCCGCCTCAACCGGTTGAGAATCGACCCTCGACACCGCCAATCAGCAAAACCGAATGAGTACTGGCGAAAGCTTCATCGCGCATCTGGTCGAGTTGCGCTCTCGTCTGGTGAACGCCGTGGTGGCCGTGCTGGTGGTGTTCGTCTGCCTGTTTCCCTGGGCATCGAACCTCTATACCCTGCTGGCGCGCCCGTTGTTGTCCAAGCTTCCCAAAGGTGGGCAGATGATCGCCACCGACGTCACCACGCCGTTTTTCGTGCCGCTCAAAGTGGCCTTGATGGCGGCCTTTCTTATTACGCTGCCTTACATCCTTTATCAAGTCTGGCGATTCGTCGCCCCCGGGTTGTATGAGCACGAGAAACGTCTGGTGTGGCCGCTGATCATCGCCAGCACGATATTGTTCTTTTGCGGGATGACCTTCGCCTACTTTGTGGTGTTCCCGATTGTGTTCGGTTTCATTACCGCCAGTGCGCCGCTGGGCGTGGCAGTGATGACGGACATCGACAAGTACTTGAGTTTCGTGCTCACCATGTTCATGGCATTCGGTTTGACCTTCCAGGTGCCGGTGGCCGTGGTGTTGCTGGTGCGGATGGGCTTCGTTACGGTCAAGAAATTGCGTGAAATCCGTCCCTATATGGTGGTTGGGTCTTTTGTGATCGGTGCGATCTTCACCCCACCTGATGTAGTGTCGCAATCCATGCTGGCGTTGCCCTTATGGCTGCTTTACGAGGTGGGTATCCTGGTCGCCGTCTGGGTAGGTCGCAAGAAGCCTGAGGAAGAAGCACCCGAAGAATAAGTAGAGGGGCAATAGCAGCCTGCGCGGTTTTTACTCGGCCACTTCCTTGGGTATCGGGCGTTTGCCGATCTTTACCCGCAAATCTACTGTTGCCCCGTTGCGCAACACCTTGAGCATGGCTATTTTACCGGGTGGAAGATTGGCTACAGTTTCCAGCATGGTGTTCGAGTCGCCGATGACTTTCCCGTCTATGCCAATCAGAATATCGCCGGTTTTCATGCCCGCATTTGCTGCAGGACTGCTCTGTAGCACTTCGGTGATCAACACCCCTTTGGTGTTGCCAAGTTTAAGAGACTCCGCCAGTTCCGGGGTGAGTTCCTGTACTCCCGCGCCGACCCACCCTCTCGTGACGGAACCATGCTGGATGATTTGTTCCATGGATTTTTTCGCGGTGTTGGCGGAAATGGCAAAACCGATCCCGAGCGATCCGCCACTCGGTGAATAGATCGCACTGTTGATACCGATCAGGCTGCCGTTTCCGTCTACCAGTGCACCGCCTGAGTTGCCGGGGTTGATCGCGGCATCGGTCTGGATGAAATTTTCAAATGTGTTGATACCCAGATGGTCGCGATTGAGCGCGCTGACGATACCCATGGTGACGGTTTCACCGACACCGAACGGATTGCCGATGGCGAGCACCATATCGCCTACCCGTGCTTGTTCGGGATGCCCGAAAGTAATGGCGGGCAGCTTGCCCGGCAAATCGATTTTGATCACGGCAAGATCTGTCTCCGGGTCTGAGCCGATGATATGTGCCTTGGCCTTGCGCCCATTGGAAAGTGCCACTTCGATTTGGTCGGCGGCTTCTACCACGTGCTGGTTGGTCAGTATGTAACCGTCGGGACTGACGATTACACCGGAGCCAAGGCTGGAACTGGTTTGTGGTTTTGTATCGAACTGGTCACCAAAGAAGAATTTGAATTGCGGGTCATCGATGAAGGGATTGACCGGGGTCTTGATGATGGTGCTGGTGAAGATGTTTACCACGGCGGGCATGGCTTTTTGTGCCGCAACACTCAAGCCCATCGCCGGGGTTCTGGTGTTATTGACCGGCGGTGTGTTTTCATACAGGGTGACCACTCCGGTGCGTGCGGCGTTCGGCAGCAATTCCGGCTTCAGCGTGTGAACAATAAACAGCAGCGCCAACGCGATCGTGACGGTTTGAGAGAACAAAAGCCAGTGTTTACGCATGTTATGATGAGCCGGGTAGCTTGAATTGATTGATAGAGGGAATGTTTATGTTGCTTGATGAATTGCGCGATTATAACGCAAGCCTGCTGCAAACCAACCTGTTCAAGGATTACTGTCCGAATGGTTTGCAGGTGGAAGGGCGTACGGAAGTGCTGCGCATCGCCACCGGAGTGACTGCCTCGCAGTACGTGCTGGATGCGGCGATCGCGTGGGGCGCCGATGCGATTCTTGTGCATCACGGTTATTTTTGGCGCAATGAAGACGCAACCCTGGTTGGCATAAAGAAGAATCGCATCGCGCAGCTGTTGCGCAACGACGTGAGTTTGTTGGCCTACCATCTTCCGCTCGATGCACATCCCGAACTGGGCAACAACGCACAGCTGGGAAGGTTGCTCGGATTGATCGAACAAGGCCGGTTCGGTGAGCAAAATATCGTATGGTTGGGTTCATTGGAGCGCCCCCAATCGCTAACACAATTTTCCCAACAGATAGCGCATGACTTGCAGCGCAAGCCTCAGGTAATCGGTGAGAGCACCAGGAATATCCGAAAGGTGGCATGGTGCAGCGGTGGTGCGCAAGGATACTTTGAAGCCGCGATTGCGCAGGGAGTGGATGCCTATATCACCGGCGAGATATCCGAGCAGAATTTTCATCTTGCCAACGAAACAGGTGTCGCGTTCATTGCCGCGGGGCATCATGCCACCGAACGCCTTGGCATCCAGGCACTAGGCGAACATCTGGCAAAACAATTCGGTCTGGAGCATCGCTTCTTCGATCAGGACAATCCGGTGTAAGAAATTTTTTCAGAATGGCCCACAAGTCGAGTTCGACGCTGGCCTTGCGCGCCGTATTCCGTTTTACAGATTCCGTATTATGGAATATCATGGCACATGATTCATTCGTTCGCATGTGTAGATACAGAGGCGTTGTTCAACAGCAGGGCTGTGCGTCGGTTTAAGAATATTGAGCGGGTGGCACGGCGCAAGTTGCTGCAACTTCACGCCGCTGGCGTATTGAGCAGCTTGCGGGTGCCGCCCGGTAATCAGTTGGAAGCCCTGAAGGGAGGCCGCAAGGGGCAATACAGTATCCGCGTTAACGATCAATGGCGAGTGTGTTTTGAATGGCGCGCGGATGGGGCATATCGGGTGGAAATTGTTGATTACCACTAAACAGGAATTGGAGCACAACATGACAAAAAAATTACTTGATGAGATTCATCCCGGTGAAATTCTTCTTGAAGAATTCATGAAGCCGCTGGGGATCACCGCCCGGCAACTGGCGGCTGATATTGACGTATCGCCCAGCCGCATCAGCGATATCGTGAATGGAGCACGGCCAATTACAGCCGACACAGCCCTGCGGCTCGGCCTGTATTTCAGCATGGAATCACGTTACTGGCTTAACCTGCAAAGCGAGTACGACATGCGTGTGGCAATGCGCACCTTGAAAGACAAGATCGAGCCGCGCATTCGTTTGTTTCGTCCTGTCGAGGCATGAGTCGAGAATTTTACAGCTGCGCTTTATTTTTGATTTAGCGGAAAAGCAGGCAAGGCCATTTAATCCTATCCCATTTAAGGCGGGGTTTAAGTCTAATTTCAATCCGTTCGGGCCGAGCCTGTCGAAGCCTCTAATCCCCTTAGTTATGGCTGCATTTCGACAAGGCTTTTAGTCTCGAGTGAATCCACAGTAATAAACACCAGAGACCAAACTAGGGTTTGACTTTTTCTTGCCAAGCTGCGCGAAGCGCGACGTTGAAGTGACACCCCCTTGCGGGGTGTGAGCTTCAACGTCTTGTTCCGACACCCCACCATCGGAATGCCTGATACACTAGATCGTACGCAGTCTGTTGTTTTGATTGTGATGTTGTTTTAGAAAAGCTCAACTTGCTCCGGCTGGTTGGGCTTTTTTCTTGTTGGTCTCGGGCCAAAAAATTCGCGGGTCATGGCGTACTGTTTGTCAGTTACCAAAAAAAATGCCACTTGTGCGCCAGCCGGGATGCCTATACGAATGCGCTGAACAGTCGCTTCAGCAATAGCCATTGTGGGGAAATGCCGCACATTCAGTGAGTATTGCAACTGGAAAAAATTTTCTTGCAGTAAGCTTTTTCGGAACAGCGTGTAAGCGATACTTTGTTGCCATAGCCGCTTGCTCCCCTGAGTTTTGTTCTGTAGGATACGAATCGTATCAGGTATTCCGATGGTGGGGGCTGTCGGCAACAAGGGCTTAAAAGCCCACCGATATAAACGGCGCACTTCGGTGCGCCGTTTCTTTTTAGCCGCTGCAAGTTATAGATTCAATCATCACGCTACCGAGCGTTTTGGCATTCAGGCGCTAGGCGAACATCTGGCAAAGCAATTCGGTTTGGAACATCGCATTATAGACCAGGACAATCCGGTTTGAATCTGTCGTGACGAATCATCCCGATTAATCAAGCAGTTCGTCGCGCAACTGATCCAGGGAGACCAACAGGCTGCGGGATAGGGTTGACATAAGTACTTCGTTGGCTTGTTCGATTAATTCGCGGTGATCTATCAGTAATGTCCCGAATATTTTCACGGCATCATCCAGTGATTTTTCGGGATGGCGTGCGTAATTCAGAATGAAATCCTTGCGCCGTGGATGAAACGCTGTCCACTGCCAGGCAAGGAAGCTTTCATTGCTTTTGAAGCCGGATTTTTGCAGTGACGCTTTCAGGCCGCTTGTTTTAACCGAACCGAGTTGATCGGGCGTCGGGGTGGCACTCCAGGCCAAGCCGAAGTAAACGCGCCATTCTCCCCCGAGGTATTGCTGTTCCATCATTGGACGAAGATAAATCTGTCGCTCCGTTAGCGAAACGCAATGCAGCCCAACCAGGCTGTCGGGTGCATTTTTGTCTTCCGTAAGATCGACTCGCCATGCCAACTCATGCTCCTTGATCACCGTCTGGAGTCGTGACAACAATTCCCGCCAAAATCGATTGTTCATCTGCAATCGAAGCTGATCTGTTTGTTCTGCGACGGAGAGCGCTACCTGCAAATTCTCGGGCTGGGAAAAGAAATCCAGTATCGCCTGTTCTTCATTCATGGTGTGATTTTCGAAGTGATCCTGCTTTGAAAGTGTATCGAAATGTTTCTCAATGTATATAAGCGGTTAATGTAATTCCGTGTGGCATATAACTTTTTTATCGTGGCTGAGAGGAGAAACGATATTCAGTATTGACTTTATTTTTCAGACTGGACATTATTCGGCCGTGTCGTCGCGCCGTGTGCATTATGTGCGGAAAGAAACAAAAAAACAAAGTCGACAATAATTATAAATCGCGACACTACACACCAAAAAAATAATCCGATTTACCTGTTCAGTCATTCCGGCGAGAGCCGGTGTGGGATCACATTGTTTGCTGGGAGAGCCCTTACGATGCACAGTTTCTTACGTTTGTCATTTTTGCTGCTGGGATTTTTTGTTGCCGGTATCAGCTATGCGGCCGATGCGCCGCAATCTGATCCGGCGGATCCCGGTGTTGAAGGTTCTGCTATCGACAAGGCTGCAAAGGAAAAGTCTGATAGTGGTGGATCTGCTTTTTCCGATTGGATTTCAAAATACTGGGCCTCAGGCCCCGAGGATATCGGGCCTGCGGTCAAGCAGCCGATCGAGTTTCCGCACTTTCGCCATGCCGGTGACCACGACAAGGGCGGTATGGAGATCAACTGTATGTATTGCCATACCTATGCGCGGCGCAGTTTGGTGGCAGGTATCCCTCCTGTGCAGAAGTGCATAGGATGCCATCAGAGCATCGATTCGGTTCGCGACAAGCCCCGTATCAAGAAATTATTTGCATACTGGGACGCAAAGAAAGCCATTCCCTGGAAGAAGGTGCATGACCTTCCGGACTTTGTTCGTTTCAGTCACGAACGCCATATTCAGCGATTCGTCTTTCAGTTAAACCGCCCGGTTCAGGAGGTTTGCGGATATTGCCACGGCAATGTGAAGACCATGACGGTGGCCCGCCGCCAGAAATTGCTTTCCATGGGCTTTTGCGTCAGCTGCCACGAAATAAATCACCCGGTTACTGCCAAGGGCGGCATACCCATTGGCAATCAGGCGTACTGGTACAGCATGCGCAAGCCTGTTGTCGATGCGTCGGGCATTCTTAAGGCTCAGGGCCCGAACGACTGTTCGGTATGCCATAAATAGTTTAGAGGGGTTGTTATGATGAATAGTGATTTTGATCGGCGTGATTTCCTGAAGGTGCTGGGCTGGGGAGGTACCGCAGTTGCGTTGACCGGCTGTGGTAACGGCATGGTCGAGAGCGGCCAGGAAACGGTAGTTTCGTATGACGAGACCAAAGACTATGTGATTCCCAGTGTCAGCGTGTATTTCAATTCCACCTGCGCACAATGCGATGCCGGTTGCAGTATCACCGGACGTATCCGCGAGGGTCGCGTGCTGAAACTGGAGGGTAATCCCAAATCCGGGATCAATCGCGGCAAGACCTGCGGCCTTGGTCAGGCGGGTGTGCAGAACCACTACAACCCGGATCGTATTCGTGCGCCGTTGCTGCGCACCGGTGATACCGGCGAAGCCATCACGTGGGAAAAGGCCTATGCGTTGATTGATGAGAAGTTGAAAGGCGTGAGCGGCAATGAAATTGCCTTTCTGACCGGAGGTATGAGCGGTCACACCAAGGTGCTGATGGGCAATTACATGGATAGCCTCGGCAGCAAAAACCATTTCGTGTACGAGGCGATCGGTCCGGCAGTGGTGCGTGCCGCAAACAAAAAGTCGTACGGTGTGGAAATGCCGCGTCTCAATATCAACAAGGCCAGGGTGGTGCTGTCGTTCGGTGCCGATTTCCTGGGTGCATGGATTTCCCCTGTGAATTTTTCCCAGCAATATGCACAGTTCCGCAAAGGGTCGGGTGGACATCAGCGCGGTGTGCTGGTACAGGTTGAATCCAAGATGACCATTACCGGTGCGAATGCGGATCGCTGGCTGGTGGTGCGTCCCGGAACGGAAGGTATTCTGGCGTTGGGTATCATCAATGTACTGGGTGAACTCGGGGTAAATTTATCCGGCGACATCGCCACTGCAGTAAAAGCTTACGACAAGGATCGCGTCAGCAAGGACACCGGCGTGTCGGCAGAGCAGATCGACAAGCTTGCAACCCTGCTCAAGGAACGCACGCCAAGCCTGGTGTTGGCAGGCACTGCGGCAGAAGGTTACGCGCATGGATCGCAGAATGCCGCAGCAATCAACTTGCTCAATCAGGTGCTGGGTAACGTGGGCAAGACGGTTGAGGCGGCGGCTGTGGTGCCTTTCCCGCAAATGGCTCCGGCAACCGGCAATACGGCTGCATTGAAGATGCTGAATGATGGATTGTCTGCCGGCAAGTACAAGGTACTGTTCAGTTATGGGGCCAACCCGGTGTTCACGTCACCTGGAGGGATGAAGTTCAAAGACAATATGGCCAAGGCGGGCTTCAAGGTTGTGTTTGCCCAGTATCTGGACGAAACAGCCTTGCAGGCCGATCTGGTGTTGCCGCTTGATTCCGCGCTGGAAGACTGGGGTACGCAGGTTCCCGAGTATATGGCCGAGGGTGCGCAAATCAACATCCGTCAGCCGTTGATGGAAAAATTGCACGCGGATACACGCGGCATGGGCGACATCCTGCTGACATTGGTCAAGCAGCGCCGCGCCTCGGAATACAAGCCATTCGATGATTACTATGGTTATTTGCGCGCAGCAGTGTTGCAGAACAAGGCGGCGCTTGGTGGTGCTCATCAGCCGGATAACGATATTTTCTGGAATGAGACGCTGAGCAAAGGCATTATCAACTTTGAGGGTGCTAAGCACGCATCATTGTCGGTCAAGTCCGGTGCGGCAGGTTTGTCGTTGCCGGCACCTTCGGCAGCGGATGCGGAATATCCGTTACAACTGATTCCTCATGTGACTGCCAATCTGCGCGACGGGCGCAATACCAACCAACCCTGGTTGCAGGAATCGCCCGATCCCCTGACCACGATCGTGTGGGATTCCTGGATGGAAATTCATCCTAAAAAGGCTGCCGAACTCGGTATCGTGGAAGGTGACATTGTCGAGGTGACCAGCAAGAGCGGTTCTCTCAAAGTGCAGGCGTACATTTTTCCCGGGATACATCCGGATGCGATTTCAATACCGCTGGGTCGCGGCCATGAGGCGATGGGTCGTTATGCCAAGGGTTATGGCGTTAACCCTTTCCAGATCCTGGATATGGTCTATGACAAGAAAACCGGGGAACTGGCCCTGCATGAGACGCGCGTGAAAATCAGGAAAACGGGTGATCGCGTGATCGTGGTCAAGGATGAGGGTCCGGTTGGCGGCAATCAAGAGGGGCAGAAAATTGTCCCCGAGATGTTCACGAATAAAGCAAATCTTTCGAAGGAGATCTAATAATGTCGATTACCACCTTATTTGATAATTACGCGGAGTTTCGTCATCGGCACCCTGATGGCGATGTGCCGCACAACCCCTACAAATGGGCGATGGCCATCGATCTTGACGCATGCAGCGGCTGCAATGCCTGTTCGGTCGCATGTTATGCGGAAAACAATCTGCCGGTTGTGGGCAGGGAGAAATTTGCGCACGGCCAAGTGATGCACTGGATGCGCATCGAGCGCTACTGGGACCATGACGGGAGCGAGTTTCCTGAACGGGGCGCGCGTTATTTGCCCATGCTGTGCCAGCAATG
>JBBRFZ010000059.1:0-15591 GCA_038241165.1 Burkholderiales bacterium
GCCCCTACGATCACCGTTGCCATCGCCTGGGGATTGATGTGACGCTTGAAAGCATCGCGGATCTGCGCCACGGTCACCTTGTCGACGTTATGCGTGAAATCGTCCAGATAAGTCAGCGGCAGATTGTAGTAACCGATGACGCTCAGGTATCCGAGTATCTTGCGGTTGCTGTCGATACGCAACGGAAAACCACCGATGATGTTCTGTTTGGCGGCAATCAATTCCTGCTCGGTCGGACCTTGGGCGATGAAATTCGCCAGGATTTTGCGCACCAGCTTTAATGCTTCATCAGCCTGGTCCTTTTTGGTTTGCAGGCCGATCTGGAAAGGACCGGGCTGCTTGAGCGGCATGAAATAACTGTAGACGCTGTAAGCCAGCCCCCTTTTTGTGCGCACCTCGTTCATCAGGCGTGACTCGAAACCGCCGCCGCCCAGGATGTAATTACCCACAAACAGAGGAAAATAATCCGGATCGCCGCGCGCCACGCCGGGCACACCGATCAGAATATGGCTCTGGCTGGCGGGATGAGGGATGCGCAACTCGCTCGCGGCAATCTTCATCGTGACTTCGGGCAACGCGGCAGGCGCGGGAGATTGCGGTAATTGCGCGGTGAGTTGCTGGGCGATTGCTTCAGCCTGTGCTTTGGTCGCATCGCCCATGATGGCGACCACGGCATGGTCAGCCTGGTAATGGTTCTGGTAGAAATCGCGCAGATCCTGCACGGTGATGTTTCCCACCGTACCGACTTCGCCCGAGCCGATCAGTGCATACGGATGTGTGCCGAATACCGCTTTCTGGAAGGCCTTCTCGGCGATGCTCTCCGGCATGGTTTCCGCCTCTTTCAGGGCGGCGATCAGCCTCACTTTTTCACGCGACAGGATTGCTTCCGGGAATTCGGGGTGCTGCAGCACCCGCGCCATGATGTCCAAGGCCTTGTTGCGCTGTGCCGCGCTGCTCAATGTGCGCAGCGAAACGCTCGCGCTGTCCTGGTTGAAGTCGCCGCCAAATTGCGCGCCGATGTCCGCCATGCCGCGCGAGATCTGGTCCTCGCTCAATCCGCCCGCACCCGAGTCCAGCAACTGGTGGGTCATACCCGCCACGTCGGATTTACCCGGCGCGTCAAAGCTGCTACCCGCCTGCAGCGTCACCGCCACATCCAGCATCGGCAGATCGTGATTTTCCACGAACAACACCTTTGCACCGCTGGCACTCTGCCAATGCTGGATGACGGGTGTGGCGCTGGCGAGGGTTGAAATACAGCATAAAGCCGCAACCGCTAAGCATTGGACCAGTTTTGAGTTAGCGTACATTGGATGATCCTCCTTCAGACATTTGTTGTGGTTTTTTGCCTGAAAGCGGCTGCGGATCAAGCACCGCGACGGTCAGATTGTCGTCCTGCAAAAATTCCCTGGCGACTTGCTGCACTTGTTCCGCAGTCACCGCCTGAAGTTTCTCCAGCATCACCGGTATGGCTTGATAGCCGAGCCCGATGCTTTCCATCTGGCCGATCTGCATGGCCTGGTAGAACACCGAGTCGCGCTTGTAAACTTCACCCGCCATCACTTGCGCCTTGACACGCTTCAATTCGTCTTCGCTCACGCCGTCTTTCACCAGCAATGCGATCTGGCCACGCAGCGCAGCCTCGACATCCTGGACGGTCTTGCCCGTGCTCGGCGTGGCATCCAGGGTAAACAGGCTGGGCCCGCGCGACGCTTCGTCATAGCCCGCGTCCGCCGAAATGGCAACCTGTTGCTCGCGCACCAGATGCTGGTTGAGGCGCGCCGAATCGTTGCCATCCAGCACGCCGGCCAGCACATCCAGCGCGTAGGGTTTCCAATCTTTTTTGGGGTCCCTCAGCACCGGTGTGTGATAGACCATCTCGAGCCGGGGCAACTCCGCGGGTGCTTTCACGACGACGCGCTTGATCCCCACCTGCTTGGGCTCGAAAAAGTTGTGCCGCTGCGGCAATACACGTCTGGGAATGGAGCCGTAATAACGCTTTGCCAGGGCGAATACCTCATCAGGCTTGACGTCGCCGGCAATGACCAATGTGGCGTTGTTGGGGGCGTACCATGATTTATACCAAACCCTGACATCATTTACCGTGAGCTTCTGCAGGTCACTCATCCAGCCGATGACCGGGTTGTGATAGGGATGCTCCTCATAGCTGGTCGCCATCATGATTTCATTCATCAGCGCCTGCGGGTTGTCATCGGTGCGCATGCGCCGTTCTTCCATGACCACCCTGATCTCCTTGCCGAATTCCTTCTGGGTCAGGTTGAGATTCTGCATCCGGTCGGCTTCCAGCTTCATTGCCAGCGGCAATTTGGATTTGTACAGTTGCTGAAAATAGGCGGTGTAATCGGTGCTGGTGAACGCGTTCTCGCGTCCGCCGGCAGCCGCGATGCGCTTGGAAAATTCTCCCGCCGGTACGGTCTTGGTACCGTTGAACATCATATGTTCCAGTGCGTGCGACACGCCGGTGGTTCCGGTACTTTCGTCGATGCTGCCGACCCTGTACCAGATCTGTTGCACCACCACAGGCGTGCGGTGATCTTCCTTGACGATGACTTTCAGGCCGTTTGCCAGCGTGCGCTCGAACACTTCCGCTTGCGCGACGTTGTACGACAGACCCAGAAACAGCAGAATGTAAATCAGGATAGTTCTCATAATTTCTTCAAACCCTTCAACGAATAAATCGGACCCTTCAACTCATAATCAGCATAAAATGCGCATGCATTATGCGACATTTATTTGCCCCCGGACTACGTTCAATACCGATAACCATATGATTGACGCAGACATCCTGCCAGTGCGGCCACCTGTTAAAGCTTGTCCAGCCTTGGTGTACAGGTTGGGCATTACCTGCATTGTTAAAATGTAAAGAGATGTTCAGTTTCCTGAAAACAAAATCAACCGGGCCTGACAACAATCAGGACATGACAGACAAGCCGGGTTCAAGTTGGTTCGCACAACTCAAATCGGGCCTGGCGCGCACCGGCGACCAACTGACTGGCCTGTTCAGTCGCGGCGGGAAAATTGACGACGATCTTTACGATGAACTGGAAACCATACTGGTTACCGCCGATGTTGGTCTGAACGCGACCAACGCACTGCTCGCCGACCTGCGTCATCAGGTTCGGGAGCAACGATTGAGCGAAGCGTCCGAACTCAGGGAGGCCCTCGCGTACTGCCTGCTCAAACTGCTCAAGCCACTGGCGCAACCACTCGATGCCTCTACGCACAAACCCTTCGTCATCATGATGGTGGGGGTGAACGGTGCGGGTAAGACCACCTCAATCGGCAAGCTGGCCAAATACCTGCAGGGCCAGGGCCTGTCGGTGTTGCTCGCGGCAGGCGACACGTTTCGTGCCGCTGCCAGGGAACAGCTGACGACCTGGGGCGAACGCAACAACGTGACGGTCATCGCGCAACAGAGCGGCGATGCCGCCGCGGTGATCTACGATGCGGTGCAAGCCGCACAGGCGCGCAACATCGACGTGGTGCTGGCCGACACCGCAGGGCGGCTGACTACCCAGGCAAACCTGATGGAAGAGATCAAGAAGGTGAAGCGCGTCATCGCCAAAGTGCTTCCACCAACTTCAACATCTACAGGGGCGCCGCACGAGGTACTGCTGGTGCTGGATGCCAACAACGGGCAGAACGCGCTGAGCCAGGTCAAGGCCTTCGATCAGGCGCTCGGGGTCACAGGTCTGATCCTTACCAAGCTCGACGGCACCGCCAAGGGCGGCGTGATCGCCGCGATTGCCCATTCTTCTCATCACGGGGCGCATCCGATTCCGGTACGATTCATCGGCGTCGGAGAGGGACTCGACGACCTGCGACCCTTTGTCGCGGAAGATTTTGTCGCAGCGCTACTGGGGCTGCAGGAATGAGGACTGTTCCTGCCCACGAAATGGTTCGATACTTCAATGATTAAATTCGATCAAGTCCACAAACGCTACCCGGGCGGCTACCAGGCGCTGAAGAACGTCTCGTTTAACATCGCCGCGGGCGAGATGGTGTTCCTTACCGGACACTCCGGCGCAGGCAAGAGCACCCTGCTCAAACTCATTGCCGCGATCGAGCGGCCCAATCTCGGCAGCGTGCTGGTGAATCATCAGAACGTCGGCGTGCTCAAAAGCCGCGCATTGCCGTTTTTGCGCCGCAACCTCGGCATCATCTTTCAGGATCACAAGCTGTTGTTCGAACGCAACGTGTTCGACAATGTGATGCTGCCGTTGCAGATCTGCGGATTCGATTATCGCGAAAGCCACAAGCGGGTGCGTGCCGCACTCGACAAGGTGGGTTTGCTCAAGCGTGAAAAATCCAATCCCATCGCACTGTCCGGGGGCGAACAACAACGCCTGTGCATCGCGCGCGCGATCGTGAATCGCCCGTCCATCCTGCTGGCCGACGAGCCGACCGGCAATCTGGATACCGAATACGCGCAGGAGATCATGGATATATTCAAATCCTTCCACCAGGTCGGCGTCACGCTGCTGATTTCCACGCATGATGAAAGCGTGTTGAAAAATAACGATGGGCGTGTGCTTGCGCTCAAGCAGGGAGAGCTGCAGGCATGAGGCATGCATTCGATCAGAATGTCGGCGTATTGCGGCGCATGTTCGCATCGAAACTGGCGGGAATCTTCAATATTCTGGCCATCGGCATCGCACTCAGCCTCCCCGCCGGCATGTATGTGCTGCTCCAGAATGCACAGGGCCTGGTCGCACAATTGTCCGGCACTCCCCAGATCAGCCTGTTCATGAGTATGGATGCCAAATCGGAAGACGTAGACAAGCTGCGCAAGCAGCTGGAACAGCAGCCGTCCATTGAAAGCGTCGAGTTTATTTCCCGTGCGCAAGCGCTGGAGCAGCTCAAACAAAGCTCCGGACTTGCCGATGTGATTGGAAGCTTGAGCCAGAATCCGTTGCCGGATGCCTTCGTCGTTCATCCCAAACCAAACGGAGCCATGGCGCTGGAGGGGCTCCGCGCCGAGCTGGCGAAACTGCCCGGGGTGGAGAAGGCGCAACTCGATTCGGCCTGGGCCTACAAGCTTGAAGCCATACTCAAATTCGGACGGGTGCTGGTACTGATCCTCGCCAGTCTGCTCAGTCTTGCGCTGGTCGCCATCACCTTCAACACCATCCGCCTGCAGATTCTCACCCAGCGCGAAGAGATTGAAGTCTCCAAACTGATCGGCGCGACCAACGCGTTCATCCGCCGTCCCTTCCTGTATTTCGGCGCGATCCAGGGACTGCTCGGCGGCATCATGGCATGGCTCATCATCGGTATCAGCCTGTTGCTGCTCAATCACCAGATGGCCGCACTTGCGCAACTTTACGCCAGCCAATTCGAGTTGCATCCGCTGTCGCCGGGCGACAGCCTGACGCTGTTGCTGTTCTCGATGTATCTCGGCTGGCTGGGAGCGTGGTTGTCCGTGGCACGGCATTTGTCACGTATCGAGCCGCGCTGAGTTGCCGTGTCCTGCCGCTGGCACAGTTACAGCACGACCGAAGAACTGGAAGCGGCCGCAGTGCTGACGATCCTGCAGGCGGCACAACTGGCCATCAGCCGGCGTAGCGAATTTCACATCGTGCTGGCCGGCGGCAACACCCCGCGAAGAATTTATGAATCCCTGCGAACGGCGGATACCGGTTGGTCGGCATGGCATGTGTATTTCGGTGACGAACGCTGTCTGCCGGCCGATCATGCCGGGCGCAACAGTCGAATGGCCGGGCTGACCTGGCTCGACCATGTCGGGATTCCTGCAGCACAAGTTCATGTCATCGAGGCGGAGCGGGGTGCCGAATTGGCTGCACACCGTTATGCGCAAATCGTGGACCGCATCGAACAGTTCGACCTGGTAGTGCTGGGGCTGGGCGAGGATGGACACACCGCCAGCCTGTTTCCGCATCATGACCCTGGCAACACGCCGGATGCGCCCGCCGTCCTTGCCGTTCACGATGCGCCCAAGCCGCCGCCCGAGCGGGTCTCGCTCAGCGCAAACCGTTTGGGCGCCGCGCGTCAGGTGATGTTTCTGGTAACGGGAGAGGCCAAGCGACAGGCCGTGCAGGATTGGCGCAATGGAATGGACATTCCCGCCGCGGTGATCAGACCGGCAGGCGGGGTGGATGTCTACCTGGAATCGGGTCTGTTGGAAAGTGTCGGCTAGACGCAAGCATGTTGATGGATTTCCCCCGGGGCGGAATCACTTTTCAGGTTTGAACAGGCTGGCGGGTGCACTGCGCCAGTATTGCGGCGGTGCGGATATTTGCGCGCCCAGTTCCGCGGCGGCGTGCCATGGCCAGCGCGGATCATAGAGTATGCCGCGTGCCAGAGCCACCAGATCAGCGCTGCCTTCTGCCACGATGGCTTCGGCTTGTTTAGGCTCGGTGATCAGGCCGACCGCAATGGTGGCCAACCCGGTTTCCTGCTTGATACGCCGGGCAAACGGTACCTGGTATCCCGGCGCGATCGCCACTTGCTGTTTGGGGGACAGTCCACCGCTGGAGACGTGAATATAGTCGCAATCCAAAGCCTTCAGTGCGTTTGCCAATACCACGGTCTGTTCAATATCCCATCCGCCTTCCACCCAGTCGGTGGCCGAGACGCGCACCCCCAAGGGTTTGTGCTCGGGCCATGCGGCGCGCACCGCCGCAAATATCTCCAGCGGGAAACGCATGCGGTTTTCCAGGCTTCCGCCATAGTCATCGGTGCGCAAATTGGCAAGCGGCGAGAGAAACTGGTGCAGCAGGTAGCCGTGGGCGGCATGAATCTCGATCACATCTATGCCAAGCCGGTCGGCACGGTGCGCGGCCTGCACGAAGGCATCGCGTATCCGCTGCAGACCGGCCTTGTCCAGTTCAAGCGGGGCGGCATCGGACTCGAGGAACGGAATGCCTGATGGTGCGGCCGTTGTCCATCCTCCGGCCTGTTCGGGCAATTGCTTGCCGCCGCGCCACGGCACCGCGCAGGAAGCCTTGCGTCCGGCGTGAGCCAGCTGGATACCGACGGGCATGGACGAATATTGCCTTAGCGCTTTGAGCACGCGGGCGAATGCGGCCTCGTTGGCGTCGCTCCACAGACCGGTGCAGCCAGGTGTGATGCGCCCATCTTTCTCGACCGCGGTCGCTTCAATAATCAGCATGGCGGCCCCGCTGTGTGACAGATGGCCCAGATGCATCAGATGCCAGTCACCCACATTGCCGTCCTGTGCGGAATACTGGCACATCGGGGCGACCACGATACGGTTCGTCAGGGTGAGTTGGCGCAATTCGAATGGGGAAAAAAGCGGGCTGGACATGGGCAGGGTTTCCATTGGATTGAAAGCGGCAAAGTATAAGACAGGCCATGCGCGTTTGGTACAACAATCCGGCAATCCGTTGTGCAGGCAATCATGCCACGCAACACGCGCATTAAATTTACCCTGGCACTGGCGCCAAACGATGGAGCGGCAAGGTCATTGCACCGGCCGCCGTGAGTCTTTCCTGAATGTATGTGCCAAACGCCTGAAGAAATTCATCATCGCTGAGCTATAATCACATGCAACTTGTTATTTCGAGGATGAAATGAACGCGCAATTGCGCGCAGTCGCGCTGCAATGCAGCCTCATGCACATGCCGGGAAAACCCCGGTCAATTTGAACGGACAGATGATGTTCCTGCGTGATTTCGTGAATGAAGTTTTTTCAGAATGGAAACTATCCTGCGCATGAAAAGCAACCCGCCAAATGATCCACAACGATGACCTCTCGGCAGAGCCGCGCCCCGATTTCAGCCGGATAGTTGCGCCTATCGCCTCTTCCCAGCATGAAGAGGTGCTTGAGCGCGCGTTACGCCCCAAACAACTTGATGAGTATGTCGGCCAGGAAAAAATCCGCGGACAACTGGAGATTTTCATCGAAGCGGCAAAGATGCGCAAAGAGCCGCTCGATCATGTGCTGCTGTTCGGGCCACCCGGCCTGGGCAAGACCACCCTGGCGCAGATCATCGCGCGCGAGATGGGCGTTAATCTGCGCCATACTTCGGGCCCGGTGCTGGAGCGCGCCGGAGACCTCGCCGCGCTGCTGACGAATCTCGAATCCAACGATGTACTGTTCATCGACGAAATACACCGCCTGTCTCCGGTGGTGGAAGAGATACTCTATCCCGCGCTGGAAGATTACCAGATCGATATCATGATCGGCGAGGGCCCGGCGGCGCGTTCGGTAAAGCTGGATCTGCCGCCGTTCACACTGGTCGGCGCGACCTCGAGCGCGGGGATGCTGACCAATCCGTTGCGCGACCGCTTCGGCATCGTTGCACGACTGGAGTTTTATACGCCTGAAGAATTGCAGCGCATCGTGATGCGCTCTGCCAGCCTGCTGAAGATGAACCTGACCGATGACGGCGCGCTGGAGATCGCCAAACGTTCGCGCGGCACACCGCGTATCGCAAACCGTTTGCTGCGCCGCGTGCGCGACTTTTCCGACGTCAAGGCGGACGGTGATGCAACCCGCGAGGTGGCCGATGCCGCGTTGATCATGCTGGATGTGGACTCGCACGGGCTGGATGTGATGGACAGGAAATTGTTGCTGGCCGTGATCGAGAAATTCCTCGGCGGACCGGTCGGCCTGGATAACCTGGCCGCCGCGATTGGTGAAGAGAGCGACACCATCGAAGATGTGCTGGAACCCTATCTGATCCAGCAGGGCTATCTGCAACGCACGCCGCGCGGCCGTATGGCCACCGCGATTGCCTATCGCCATTTCGGGTTTGCTGTCGCCAACAATCCGGCGGGTACCCAGCCGGTCAATGCCGAACTTCCGCTGGGCGACGATAACTGACATGAGCAAAAGCAAAGTCTATTCACTGCCGGTCCGGGTATATTTTCAGGACACAGATGCGGGCGGTGTGGTTTATCACGCCAACTATTTGAACTTTATGGAGCGTGCGCGGACTGAGTGGCTGCGCACCCACGGATACAGCAATGCCGGATTGATGAAGGAATTCGGTGTGGTGTTCGTGGTGCGTTCGATGAAACTGGATTATCTCAAACCCGCGCTGCTGGATGACGCGCTGGATGTGACGGTGCAGATCAAGGATGTCGGCCGCAGCCGCATTTCATTACTGCAGACCGTACGGCGGCGACACGGCGTTGCACTAAAAGCAGGCAATCCACTATCCAGCAAGCTGGATGTGGAGTTGACGCCAACGCAATCGGGGCGGGAGCCGCCGCTGAGCCACGACACTCATGGTGGCAGATTTGTTGCGGAAGAGTCGGAGGGGCTGCGCGGCGATGAATTGCTGACCGAGGCAGAAGTACACATGGTCTGTGTGTCGCTGGAAAGTTTCAAGCCGGTCAGCGTACCGGAAATATTGCGCGAACAATTGAAAATTTGAACGGGGTATAGCTGAAATGGAAGTAACGCAGGATCTGTCGTTTGTGCATCTTGTTACCAATGCCAGCGTGCTGGTGCAACTGGTGCTGGGCTTGCTGCTGTTGGTGTCATTGCTGTCGTGGTGGTATATCTTTATCAAGATGTTCACCATTCGCGACGAAATCAGGCAGACCGAAGAATTCGAGGATGCGTTCTGGCACAACCAGAATTTGAACGAGCTTTACAAGTATGCAAACAGCAGTGCGCTACGCAACCATGGTGCACTGGAGCGGATATTTGCCGCCGGATTTATCGAATTCGTGAAGTTGAAAAAGCAGCAAGGAGTGGAAGCCAGCGCGGTGATGGACGGCACGCGCCGCGCGATGCGCGCGACCTACCAGCGCGAAATGGACAGGCTGGAATCGCATCTGGCTTTTCTCGCCTCGGTCGGTTCGGTCAGTCCCTATGTCGGGTTGTTCGGTACGGTGTGGGGGATCATGAATGCATTTCGCGGTTTGGCGAATGTGGGCCAGGCAACGCTGGCTCACGTTGCACCCGGTATTGCCGAAGCGCTGGTGGCGACCGCGATGGGTCTGTTTGCGGCGATTCCTGCCGTGGTGGCTTACAACCGCTACGCCCACGAGATCAATCGCCTTTCCACACGCTTCGACAGTTTTACCGAAGAATTTTCCAACGTGTTGCAACGGCAGCCATGACACGGTGCGCGATAGCGATGGGTGCGGGAATGAACACCAAATCTGCCGCACAGTTTGAGAGGTATTTGTGAAACTCAACAACCGTCCCGGCAATCGCCTGATAAACGATATCAACGTCGTGCCCTATATCGACGTGATGCTGGTGCTGCTGGTGATTTTTATGGTGACCGCGCCATTGATGAATCCCGGTCAGATCGACTTGCCCAGCGTGTCCAAGTCACTTGCCTCATCGAGCTTCCCGCTGGAAGTCATCATCAAAAAGGACAACACGCTGGCGCTGCGCGATCACGCCAGGGGCGGACTGGAAAGCCGTGTGACGCGCGCTGAACTGATCGCGATACTCAAAGCCAGGCAGGCAAACAAGGCGGATCAGGCGGTGGTGATTTCCGCGGACAAGAATGTGCGCTACGAAGAAGTCATCAATGTGATGGATGTGCTGCAGCAGCAACACATCCAGAAAGTCGGTTTGCTGACCCAGGCCGGGAAATGAGGCCGACGGTTCAATACGAACCAAACAGGCTGCCCGCAGGGATTCTTGCCCTGCTGGTGCACGGCATTTTTTTTGCATTGCTGTATTTTGGCCTGAATTGGAATCAGCACGCTTATCTGCCCGCGACTATGAGCGTGCAGTTGTGGTCGAGTTTGCCGGAGGAAGCTGTTGCACCCCCTCCAAAAGTCGCGGAAGTTGTACCTCCTCCCAAAATCGAGGAAGTGGCACCTTCACGACCCCAACCTGAAGTAATGGCCAAGCCTGACATTGTGATACCGGAAAAAGAGAAGGAAAAAGCCAAGCTGGAGAAAATGGAAGCGGAGCGGCGCTCAGCCGAAGCTGTCAAGAAAAAGGAAGCGGAGCAGCACGCGGCAGAAGAAGTCAGGAAAAAGGAAGCGGCTAGACAAAAGGCCGCGGCACAAAAAGCTGCCGAGCAGAAACAGGCAGCCCAACGTATCGCAGATGCACAAGCCGCACAGCAAAAGGCTGAGCAGGCGAAACAGGCAGAACAAGCTGCGGCGATTGGCCGTGTGGTGGATGAATATCAGGCTAAAATCCAGGCCAAGATACGCCGCAATATCGTGATGTTGGTACTGCCGGATTTGGGTAAAGATGCACGCGCCGAATTTATGGTTACGTTACTGCCGGGAGGCTCGGTACTGAACGCGGTGCAGATAAAGTCGAGCGGCAATGCGGCGTATGACGATGCGGTATATAAGGCGATCCTGAAATCTAATCCGTTACCGGTTCCGCCGGATGTGACTTTATTCAATCGATTTCGTGAACTGGATTTAAAATTCAAACCGACCGAATAACAGGGGTGAATATGGCATCGCAAATTTTGAGAGGCGTGGTGGGATTGCTGTTATTGGCACAGGCATCGATGGCCAGTGCCGCTTTAAGCATTGAAATTATCGGTGCGGGCGAACACCAGATTCCGATTGCGATCGTGCCGTTCGGCGGAGATGACAAACTGGCGCTATCCATCAACGCGGTGATCGTGGGCGACCTGCAGCGCAGCGGATTGTTTCGAATGGTTGACCCGATCGGAAAATCCCCGCATCAGTTGGCGGATGTCAGCTATCCGGATTGGCAGGTGCGCGGCGCGGACGCACTGGTGATCGGTACAGCGGCATTGCAACCCAATGGCCGCATCGAAGCGAGTTTTCGTTTGCTGGATGTGGTCAAGCAGGCACAGCTGATCGGCCAGTCAGTCTCGGCGAATGGTAACCAGGTGCGCGCGGTAGGTCATCGCATCTCGGATCTGATCTACCAGAAACTGACCGGCGACGAGGGTGTGTTCAGCACGCGTATCGCTTATGTAAACCGGCAGGGAAAAAGGAAATATAACCTGATCGTCGCGGATAGCGACGGCTACAACGAACAAAATGTGCTTGAGCAAAGCGAACCGATCATGTCCCCGGCCTGGTCGCCGGATGGCAGCCATCTTGCCTACGTGAGTTTTGAGACCGGGCATGCCGTTGTGTATGTGCAATCGCTGTATACCCGCCAGCGTGGGGTGCTGGCCGATTTCGCCGGCAGCAACAGCGCACCGGCCTGGTCGCCGGACGGCAAGCATTTGGCTGTCGTGTTGACGCGCGATGGCAGTTCTGAAATTTACCTGGTGCGACCGGACGGCAGCGGGCTGCGCCGCATCACTTTCAGCGGCTCGATCGATACTGAACCGAACTTTTCTCCGGGCGGGCAATCTCTGCTGTTTACATCGGATCGCGGTGGCAGTCCGCAAATCTATACTACGCTGGTGGCGGGCGGGCCGGAGCAGCGTCTGACTTTTGGCGATGGCAACAATTTTTCACCGCACTACAGTCCGGATGGCAAAGGTTTTGTATACACACACTTTGTCAATGGCCAATTCTTTATTGCCACACAGGATTTTCAGACCGGGCAGATGGAATTGCTTACCCAGGGTGGCTGGGAGAAGAACCCCAGTTTTGCACCCAACGGAAAACTTATCCTGTTTGCCAGCGAAGGGCGCGGTCGTGGTATATTAGCAACCGTATCCAGCGATGGTCGTGTACAGGAGCATATGTTCACGCAAAGCGGTGATGCCCGCGAACCGGTGTGGGGGCCACATCTGTAAACCTGTTTTCAAGTACAAGGAGAAATAAATGAAAAAGCTTTTGATTAGTATTGTTCTGGCAAATTTGCTGGTTGCCTGTGCCAGCGAGAAACCGAAAGAACCCGAAGCTGCGCCTGCGCCAACTCCAATAGTTGAAGCGCCTGCACCTGCACCAGCACCCGCACCCATGGTCGCTGTTGATCCGCTGAATGACCCGGCCAGCATTCTGGCCAAGCGCAGCGTTTATTTCCCGTTCGATGTCTCTGCAGTGCAGGAAGCCGACAAGCCGGTTGTGATGGCTCACGCAAAATATTTGAGCGAGCATGCCGATCGCAAAGTACGCGTTGAAGGCAATGCGGACGAACGCGGCAGCAACGAGTACAACCTGGCTCTTGGTCAGCGTCGTGCTGAAAGCGTGAAGAAAATGCTTGTACTGGGCGGTGCAATGGCCAGCCAGATCGAAACCGTCAGTTACGGCGAAGAAAAACCGGTCTGCACCGAGCACAATGAGGCCTGCTGGTCGCAAAATCGCCGGAGCGATATCAAGTACCAGTAAAGCACCAGGGTAGCAAACATGCTGATGCACCGCGCGCTCCTGTTGCTGGGTCTGTGTCTTGCCATTCCCGCGCAAGCGGGAATACTGGAGGACGACCAGGCACGTCAACAGATCAAGGAACTTGGGGCGCGTGTGCTGAAGCTGGATGAAACCATCCAGCATCAGACCAAATCCATGCTCGATCTGCAAAGCCAGATTGACGCACTGAATGTTGAAGTTCGCACGCTGCGCGGACAGAATGAAGAAACAACGCACGGCCTGCAGGATGCCGAAAAGCGCCAGAAGGATTTTTATGTGGATTTGGATACGCGTGTGCGTCATTTCGAATCTGAAGAACAAGCTGCCAAAACAGCCGCTGCCTCAGCCGTCAAAACAACGGTTCCTGTTGCCGAAACATCCGGTCCCGTTTCCGAGGATCATGCATTCGCGGTCGCCTATGGATTATTCCAGGCAGACAAATATGCGGATGCGGCCAAGTCATTTCGGGAGTTCCTCAAGAAGTATCCCGATTCGGTACATGTCCCCAATGCGAAATATTATCTGGGGAATGCCCAATTTTCAGTCAAGAATTACCGCGGGGCGCTGGATACCTACCAGGGCCTGCTCAAGGATTACCCTGATACCCCGATAACGGCCGATGTGTTGTTTAAAATTGCGGAGTGCCTGCATGGTTTGAAACACGATGTTGCGGCGCACAAGACGCTCAAACATATCATTGCCAAATATCCCAACAGCAAAGCCGCTGCCAAAGCCAAGAAGTTGCTTGCTGCAACCAAGTAGTTATATGCCTCAAGTCAATTCGGACGCGCTGCTCCGAGTCAGCGAAATTTTTTATTCCCTTCAGGGCGAAACCAGACGGGTTGGCCTGCCGACGGTATTCATACGCCTGACTGGCTGTCCGTTGCGCTGTGTTTACTGTGACACGACTTATGCATTTACCGGCGGGCAAAACATGAGTCTGGCAAGCATTCTCCGGCAAGCTGCAGAGTATGCGCCGCACTATGTGACCGTCACTGGTGGTGAACCGCTTGCGCAAAAAAATTGTCCGGCATTGCTGCGTGCATTGTGTGATGCGGGCTACGAAGTGTCATTGGAAACCGGAGGGGCACTCGATATCAGCAGCGTGGATGCGCGCGTCATGCGAGTATTGGATGTCAAAACACCGGCATCCGGTGAAGTAGAAAAGAATCGCTGGGAAAATTTATCACTGTTGACCCGGCATGACGAAATAAAATTCGTGTTGTGCGACGAGAACGATTACCAGTGGGCGAAGCAAATCCTGCAGCAACACCAACTTGCCGGGAAATGCGCGGTGTTGTTTTCACCGGTTCACGGCGCGATGGATGCCACCCGGTTGGCCAACTGGATATTGCGCGACGGTTTGCCGGTGCGAATGCAGGTACAGTTGCATAAGTTATTATGGAACAATACTCCGGGACATTAATGAAGAAAAACGCAGTGGTACTTTTGTCGGGCGGAATGGATTCCGCAACTGTACTGGCGATGGCGCGCGCTCAAGGTTATGTCTGTTATGCATTGAGCGTGGATTACGGGCAACGTCACCACTCCGAACTGGCTGCAGCACAGCGTGTTGCGCAAATGCTGGGGGCACATGAACATCGGGTGGTGAACATCGATCTGACGGGTTTCGGAGGTTCCTCGCTGACGGATGACAAGATCGCGGTGTCGCAACAACCCACCGAAGGCATTCCGCTGACCTATGTGCCTGCACGCAACACCATCATGCTGTCGCTGGCCCTTGCATGGGGCGAGGTACTGCATGCGCAGGATATTTTTATAGGCGTGAATGCGGTTGATTATTCCGGCTATCCTGATTGTCGGCCAGCCTACGTCGAAGCTTTTGAAGGCATGGCAAATCTCGCCACCAAAGCCGCTGTGGAAGGGCATTTTCTTACCGTGCATGCGCCGTTGCAAAATATGAGCAAGGCGGAAATCGTGCGCCAGGGTGATGTGCTGGGTGTTGATTTTGCGCAGACCGTTTCATGCTACCAGGCCGATGAATCGGGACGTGCCTGTGGTTTATGCGATGCTTGCCGTTTGCGCCGCGACGGTTTTGTTGCGGCCGGCGTGAATGATCCGACAATGTACCGCTTGACATAAATTTTTAATTCTTTACAGGGTATTTTGCGTTGACAGTGTGAGCTATATCCGTATAATTCGCGCTCCTTTGCGATGGGTCGGTAGCTCAGCCGGTAGAGCAGCGGACTTTTAATCCGTTGGTCCCGAGTTCGAATCTCGGCCGACCCACCATCTTGCAAAGGAACCCGAATTTTCCCGAGTTTCATGCCGCTTTAGCTCAGTTGGTAGAGCAACCGCCTTGTAAGCGGTAGGTCGTCAGTTCGAATCCGACAAGCGGCACCATTG
>JBBRFZ010000060.1:0-15459 GCA_038241165.1 Burkholderiales bacterium
CGCGATATCGCGGGCATGGCCCGCTCCTACAACCCGAAATGGGGGGTAACAAATGAACGAGTTGACGCATTTTTCCGAAACGGGACGGGCGCGCATGGTGGATGTCTCGGGCAAGCCCGGCACGCAGCGCGTCGCGGTCGCCAGCGGTGTGTTGCGGATGCTGCCCGGGACGCTTGCGCGGATACGCTCCGGCAGCATCGCCAAGGGCGACGTGCTGACGGTGGCGGATGTAGGCGCGGTGATGGCGGCGAAGCACACTGCCGACATCATCCCGATGTGCCACACGCTGGCGCTTGCCGGTGTGGAGGTGGTATTCAGCGATATTCCGGAACCCGATACCGGCGGATGCGTGGGGTTGAAGGTGGTCACGACGACGCGATGTGCCGGGCAGACGGGTGTCGAGATGGAAGCGCTGTGCGCCGCCAGTGTGGCGCTGCTCACCGTCTACGACATGTGCAAGGCGATCGACAGGGGTATGCGCATCGAATGTATCCAACTGGAAGAGAAGCGCGGCGGCAAGAGCGGGGTCTGGCTACGCAAGGAATCAACCCGCACAAAGCTGTAGGAGCGCAATTTATTGCGCGATTGATTTAATTCCCATCGCGCAATAAATTGCGCTCCTACAACAGAATTGCGTTTTTCAATCAAATTAATAAGGGATTGAGATGATCAGGGTATTGTTCTTCGGACCGGTTGCGGAGCGTGTAGGCAGCAGCGAAATGCAAGTGCGGTTTACATCCGGAATGCGCATGCAGGATCTTCGCGCGCAATTGCAGGAACAACACCCGGAGGCTTTCGAGATCGTGTGTTTCTCGGCAGTGGACGGCGAGCATGTGCTGGACATGTCGTTGCCGCTGACCGAGGGCTGCGAGGTGGTGTTCATGTCCAAATTTTCGGGTGGATAAAATGAAAGAAGCAGTGCGTATCCAGCAGCATGACTTTTCTCAGGACGAGGAGATCGATGCGCTGCGCGCCGGTTCGAAACGGATGGGCGGCATCGCCACGTTCATCGGTTGCGCGCGCGATTTTTCCGAAGGCCGTGAGGTGACGCAGATAAGCTTTGATGCCTACGGCAGTATGGCCGTCGCGGAGATGAACAAACTGCGCGGCGAGGCGATAGAAAAATTCGGTTTGCTGGACGCGCGCATCGTGCACCGCCTCGGCGTGGTGGGCGCCGGTGACCAGATCGTGTTCATCGCGGCGGGTGCCGAACACCGAGTACCGGCTTTGCAGGCCTGCCAATGGCTGATCGACGAACTGAAACAGCGCGTGCCAATCTGGAAAAAGGAGATCACGCCGCAGGGTGATGCATGGGTGTCACCTCATCCATGAAAAAAACCTTTGTATACTTTGTAGGAGCGGGCCACGCCCGCGATGGTTTTTCCGTTCGCCCTGAGCGTATCGAAGGGTCGCGGGCATGGCCCGTTCCTACACGATGAACATATCACGCTCAGACAATTTACAGAGGGCAGCTTGACTATGCCACCGGTATTTATTTTCGTCGGCCACTCCGGCTCCGGCAAGACCACGTTGATCGAGAAGCTGTTGCGTGAATTGAGCGGCAGGGGAATGCGCGTCGCCACGATAAAACACGCGCATCACCGCGTGGTGCTGGATACGCCCGGCAAGGACAGTTGGCGCTATAAACAGGCGGGTGCGGTGATGAGCATGCTGGTCACGTCCAGCGAGTTGCAGCTGGTCGCCGATGCAGTCGACCGGCGCGAGCCGGAACAACTGGCGCAACGTTTCATGGGCGAGGCGGACCTGGTGCTGGCGGAGGGATTTTCACACGCAGCCGGCGTGAAGATCGAGGTGCTGCGCCGCGAATGTTCCGCGACGCCGCGTTGCGAGATCGAAGACGGCCTGATCGCAATGGTCACCGATGTCGGGGGGGCCCATTCGCAGCTGCCGCATTTTGCGCTCGACAATATCAGCGGGATAGTTGCTTTCATGCTGGATCAAAAATGATCGAAGACTGTACGGCGATCATTCTTGCAGGCGGCGATTCGCAGCGCATGGGCAGCGACAAGGCAAGCTTGTTGCTGGGCGGACAGACCTTGTTGCAGCGGGTGATCGAGATGATGCAGCAGCTGTTTCCCCATGTCATCGTCAGCGTGCGTCAGCCGCGTCCCGAAATAGATCTGCCGCAAGTTTGCGACGGTCGACTATACGCCGGTCCGCTGGCAGGGCTGGCAGCAGGTCTGGAACAGGTCACTACGCCGTGGGCCTTTGTGGTGGCCTGCGATATGCCTTACCTGGAACCGGCTATGGTCGAGCTGCTGGCGGATTATCGTGCTGATTATCAGGCTGTCGTCCCTGTCGTGCAGGGCCATCCGCAACCGCTGGCGGCATATTATGCGGGCAGTTGCCTGGGCAAGCTGAGCGCGCATCTGGCGGGTGGCGGCAGAAACAGTTTGCGCGCCGCCCTTGAGCAGTTGCGGGTGCGTTATGTGGATGAGGCGGCGCTGTTAAAGGCCGATCCCGCGCTGCGTAGTTTCTTCGATCTGGATACGCCACAGGATGTGACCACCGCGCGGGAGCGATTTGGCAAATAAAGCCGGACGCGTTCAGCGACTGGGAAATATTTTTTGAAATGTGGCTATAGCGCCGGATTGCGTGCCATCGTATCCGGGCAGCGCTGTTTTAACCCGAATCAATTCCGGTAAATTTTGTCCCCGGAGTTCATCCGGTCTAAACTGGCAAAGATTAATATTTTCGGAGCAGGGCGATGGAACATTTATCAGTAACAGCCGCGCAAAAGTGCATTCTGGAATCCGTAAGATTGCTTGCGGCAGAGTCGGCCGGGCTGGAGCAGTCACTGGGCCGTGTGCTGGCGGAGGACGTGCGGGCCAATCGCGATCTGCCTCCCTACAATGTGTCGGCCATGGACGGCTATGCGGTGCGCAGTGCCGATCTGGCAAATATCCCCGCGATACTCGAAGTCATCGAGGACATCAAGGCGGGTGACATGCCGGACAAGACAGTCGAGACAGGTATGTGTGCGCGCATCATGACCGGTGCGCCCGTACCGCAGGGCGCAGATGCCGTGATACCTGTCGAAGAGACCCGGCCTTTATCCGAAGGAAAAGTACAAATCAATGCCGCGGTAAAACCCGGCAACGACATACGCATGCAGGGCGAGGGCATGCGCAACGGTGATGTAGTGCTGACAGCGGGTACCGAGATAACACCCGGCGTGATCGGTGTGCTGGCGACGGTGAAACAGGCGCAGGTACAGGTGTACTGCCGTCCGCGCGTGGCTATCCTGTCTACCGGCAACGAGTTGGAAGATATGGATGATCCTGTCGATTCGAACAAGATACCCAACTCCAACAGTTTTGCGCTGATGGCGCAGGTTCAGGCGCTGGGGATAGAACCCGACCTGCTCGGTATCGCGCGGGACGATCCTGTCGAACTGGAGGAGTATTTGCAGCGCGGGCTGAGATTCGATGTGCTGCTGGTTTCGGGCGGCACATCGGTGGGTGTGCATGATTACGTTCGTCCGACCGTCGAGGCGCTGGGCGTGCAGATGAAGTTCTGGCGTGTGGCCATGAAGCCGGGACATCCGGTCGCGTTCGGGGTCTTACAGAGAAATATTAACGGCACTTCAAAAACAGTTGAGGCGGATGCAGTGCAAGGCGCGAGGAGCGCAGCGACGCAGGCATATCTTTCAGATAGACAAGGAAGTGAGCACCGAGCAACACAGCGAGCGGAAGGGTGGCAGCGTAGCAGCCGGGAACCCACCGGCCTACCCCTTGCGGGTGAAAGCGCCGTCTCAACTGTTTTTGTATTTGGACTGCCGGGTAATCCGGTATCGAGCATGGTCTGCTTCGAGCAGTTCGTCGCCCCCGCATTACGCCACATGATGGGGCATGAGCGTTTGTTCAGACGTAGCATCACGGCGCGCCTGACGCACAGTTTGAAGCATCAGCCGGGGCGCACCGAGTTCGTTCGGGTGACGCTGGCGAAAGATGGGGGCGCTCACGCGGTAACTTCGACCGGCGCACAGGGCAGCGGCATGTTGTTGTCGATGGCCAGGGCGGACGGATTGCTGGTGGTGCCTGCCGAAAGCACAGGCTTGCCTGCGGACAGTATGGTGACCGTGCAGTTGCTGGACGGCACGGTGTTTCAGGATGATGTTGGTTTGGAAATATGAACCGGAGTATGAATATGAGTGTTGCACGTATCGGCATAGTGACGATTTCAGACCGCGCCAGCCGCGGCGAATATGAGGACAAGGGAGGCCCCGCGATCCACGCGTGGTTCGCCCGCGTGCTGACCTCGCCATGGCAGGCGGTAGCCCGGGTGATCCCCGACGAGCAGCCGCAGATCGAAGCGGCATTGCGGGAATTAAGCGATGTGGAAGGTTGCAGCCTGATCGTCACCACCGGCGGCACAGGGCCGGCATTGCGCGACGTAACCCCGGAGGCGACCGAGGCTGTGTGCAGCAAGATGATGCCGGGTTTCGGCGAGCTGATGCGCACCGCCTCGCTGAAGTTCGTGCCCACCGCGATCCTGTCGCGTCAGACCGCCGGGATACGCGGCAACAGTCTGATCGTGAATCTGCCCGGTAAACCGTCGGCAATCGACGACTGCCTGAATGCGGTGTTTCCCGCGATTCCCTATTGCATCGACCTGATAGAGGGCGCGTATCTGGAATCCGATCCGGAACAGTGCGGAGTATTTCGCCCCGCTCACGCCAAACCACGATAAATACTGTTCGTAGTCTTTGCCCAGAAAATGCTGGGTTCACCCCGGCACTGATAGTTACTGACAGTCTTGCTCATGCCGGCAAGAGCGTGGCGTTGATTGCGTAATATAATGGCCCACGTACATCCGCCGGTTGAGTTTTGTCATATGGAGTCAATTTGAAATGAGTCGTCTGTTAATGCTGTTTGCAATCGCGGCCGGGGTTTACTGGTTGCTCAGGTCTTACCGCAAAGATGTGTCACAGCAGGATAATCCGACCGTCGAGGATATGGTGCGTTGCGCGCATTGCGATATGCATATACCCAAGAGCGAAAGCATTCTTGCAGGCGGTAAATATTTTTGCGGTGTTAAACACCGGGATGCTTATCTCAAATGAGCGTATTGCAGCCTATGAGTGTCGCCCCAACCTGCGGGGTGAGCGATGACTGATATTCCGGCTGCAGGTTCCCCCACCGTCGATTTCTGGCGTTCGCTGCGTTATTTCAATTTATACCGGCTGATGCTGGCCGGCATATTTGTAATTCTTGGCGGAATGTTCGGTTCTTCGTTGTCGCTGGGTACGCACAACTGGAAGATGTTCTTCATTGCCAGCCTGTTATATGCCACGGCGGCGGCATTTTCCTTTGTGCTGCTCAAGCTGCAGTGGCCGCGCTTCAACCTGCAATTGGCAGGCCAGGTCGTAACCGACATTGTCGGATTGACGGTACTTTCCTACGCCAGCGGCGGGATACAGAGCAGTATCGGTCTGCTGCTGCTGGTCTCGCTGGCAGCGGCCGGACTGGTCAGTCGCGGCAAAATTACCCTGTTCTTTGCCGCGTTGGCCAGTATTGCCACGTTGCTGGAACACGCATATGCCGTGTTGTTCGATGGTGCGGATGTGGCGCAGTATGTGCAGGTCGGATTGCTGTGCATGGCCTATTTTGCCGTGGCCTGGCTGGCACACACGCTGGCAAAATATGCTGTGGACAGCCAGTTGCTGGCGCAACGACGCGGCCGTGATCTGGTCAGTTTGGCCGAGGCGAACCGTCTGGTGATGCGGGATATGCAGGACGGTGTGCTGGTCGTCGACGGAGAAGGGGTGATCATGCAAATGAATGCCCGAGCCGAACAATTGTTGCGAAAAAGCATCAGCCCGGACAGTGCTTTGTCGACAATCTTTCCGATCCTGTACGGGCAGTATGCGTTATGGAAGCAGAGCGGGAGGTCGAGCCGGGACACCCTGCAGCTGGATGTGGGATTGCAGGCCAGGGTGCGTTTTGTCGCCATCGAGCGCAACGCTGAAAATGGTGCGGTGATCTTTCTTGAAGACATGCGGCGTATCCGAGCCGAGGCCCAACAAATCAAACTGGCCGCTCTGGGGCGTTTGACTGCGAATATCGCTCATGAAGTGCGCAATCCGCTGTCGGCGATCAGTTATGCGACGGAACTTTTGCAGGAAGAACAGCTTGACGTCGGGAGCCGACGCCTGTTGCAGATCGTGCGGGACAACACGCATCGCATCAATCAGATCGTGCAGGACGTGATGCAACTGAACCGGCGTGACCGTGCACAGCCCCAGGTGTTCGAATTGGCTGCGATCTTGCGCAGTTTTTCGGAAGAGTTTGATCTGGCGGAACGGCATGCGGGAGTGATGCTACTGGAGGGGCTGACGGCAGGCGAAATCTCATTTGATCGCGGCCATTTTCGCCAGGTGTTGTGGAATTTATGTCGCAATGGGCTGCGTTATGGACGCAAGCTGTCGGGCAGCCTGGTGCTGAAGATGAGTGCTGGGAATGGGCGGCTTATGTTGGATGTGCAAGACGACGGTCCCGGTATATCCGTCGAGCACCAGAGCAAACTGTTCGAACCCTTTTTTACCACTGCACAAGATGGCACCGGTTTGGGTTTGTATATTGCCAAGGAATTGTGTGAGGCGAATGGTGCGCGGCTGGAATACCATGCGAATGAGGAGCGGACGGGCGCTTGTTTTTGTATAACGTTTGGCAATATACACAGAGATGGCGGGGTGGATGAGTATGGCGGATAACGACAGGACGAAAAAGCTTGATGTGCTGCTGGTGGATGATGAGCCGGATATTCTGGAGTTACTGGAACTGGCGCTGCGCAAAATGGGACTGGAGGTGGACAGGGCCGGAAATGTGCGTGAAGCGCTTGCCAAGCTGGCAGTGCAACGATATGACCTGTGTCTGACCGACATGCGTCTGCCGGATGGCGACGGCCTGCAGGTGGTTCGGCATATCGCGCAACACAATCTCGATGTGCCGGTCGCAGTGATCACCGCGCACGGAAATATGGAAAATGCGGTGACCGCGCTCAAAGCGGGTGCGTTCGATTATCTGAGCAAGCCGGTTTCGCTGGACCAGTTGCGCGCACTGGTGAAATCCGCGCTGAAGTTGCCGCAGTCAGGGCCGTCCAGCGACAAGCTGCTGCTGGGCCATTCAGCCGCGATGCAGAAGGTGCGCGATCTTATCCAGCGTGTGGCGCGCAGCCAGGCTCCGGTACATATCAGCGGCGAATCGGGCAGCGGCAAGGAACTGGCCGCCCGACTGATCGTGCAGAGCGGTTCCCGGCACGATCAGTCATTCGTTGCGGTGAACTGCGGTGCAATCCCGGACAACCTGATGGAGGCGGAATTTTTCGGCTATAAAAAAGGCGCGTTTACCGGGGCTGACAAAGACCGGGACGGATTTTTTCAAGCGGCGCACGGCGGAACACTGTTTCTGGATGAGGTTGCGGATCTGCCCTTGCCCATGCAGGTCAAGTTGTTGCGCGTCATACAGGAAAAACGTGTGCGCAAAATCGGTGCCACGGGCGAGGATGTGCTGGACGTGCGCATTATCAGTGCCACGCATAACGATTTGGGCGAGCAGGTTCGGCGCGGCGAGTTTCGGCAGGATCTGTTTTACCGCCTCAATGTGATTCCGATCCAGATGCCGGCACTGCGCGAGTCGCGCGAAGACATCCCGGAAATCGCACTGAGGATTCTGGAGCGTTTGCGCGGTAACGAGGATGTGCAATTTTCGGGCAATGCACTACACGCTTTGCAAGGTTATAGTTTTCCCGGCAATGTACGCGAGTTGGAAAATATCATCGAGAGGGCTTTTGCACTGTGCTCCGAAGGTTTGATTGAGGAGAATGACCTGTTGCTGGTACCCGTAGAGCATGAGCAACAATCTGATAATGCCGCCCTCAGCAGCAAATATCCTTTGCCAAAATATCTGGATCAGGTCGAGAAGCAGGCTTTGCTGGAAGCGCTGGAACAGACCGGTTTCAATCGCACCGCTGCAGCCAAGTTGCTTGGGCTGACGTTCAGAACCATGCGTTACCGTATGGAGCGGCTCGGTATCAAGGGTCCGAATGAAGAAGCGGATGAACCGGAATAAGATGGGCTTGAAAGGGGCGCCGGGGATTGATGCACAAGGCCTGCTTGCCGGGTGCGAATATATTCCTTCGCCCAACTGCGATGACCGTCCCGCCGGCGCCATCGAGTTGCTGGTGATACACAACATCAGTCTCCCGCCTGACGAATTCGGCGGTGATGGTGTACAGCGGTTGTTTACCAATACCCTTGACCTGTCTGTCCATCCTTATTACGCAGCCCTCACTGGATTGAAAGTGTCGGCACACTTCTTTGTGCGTCGCGACGGGCACATCATCCAGTTCGTTCCCTGCCTGCAGCGGGCATGGCATGCGGGAGAGTCATGCTGGCAGGGTGCGTTCCGTTGCAACGATTTCTCGCTGGGCATCGAACTGGAGGGCAGTGATCAAGTGCCGTTCACCGACGCGCAATATGCAGCGCTCAATCGCCTGACCCTGGCATTGCGCGCCACCTATCCGATACGGGGAATAGCGGGACACAGTGACATCGCCCCACAGCGCAAGACCGATCCCGGCCCCTGTTTCGACTGGGAGCGCTTCCTTGCGGGACTGAGCGAAGCATAAGTATTTTTCCGTGCATTTGGTCTCATGAATCCGGCCAGAAAACATCAGGTCATTTTTCGCTTGCAATATTTTCGTTAGCTACTACAATTAGCTCGACCGCTATAAAAAAATACTAGATATAGTGGTTTTAGGTCTTTTTGGGTTAACAAGGTTTTCAAGGGAGTCTGTATATGTTGCATGCCGCTACCGATAGCATTCCGACCTCTCCAAAGCATGACAATAACGTTACCGATTCTGTTTCTTCCTCTCCCGCTTCTTCCAAATCATTCGATCAATACAGGGTAATCCGCCGCAATGGTTCGGTGGTTGTCTTTGAACCGTCCAAGATTTCAATCGCGTTGACCAAGGCGTTCATCGCGGTGAACGGTGGCCGGGGTGCCGCGTCCGCGCGGGTTCGTGAAATGGTCGAGCAATTGACCGGCGGTGTTGTCTCGGCGTTGTTGCGCCGCCAGCCGCATGGCGGGACGATGCATATCGAGGATATTCAGGATCAGGTCGAGTTGGGATTGATGCGCTCCGGGGAACACGATGTTGCGCGCACCTACGTTCTATACCGCGAAGAGCGTTCACGTTCACGCGCCCAATCCAGGAGCAAAAAGTCGGCGCATGTTATTAATGTCACAGGCGAAGATGGTGTGGTGCGACCGCTCGATCTGGATCGCCTGTCCGTCTTGGTACAGGATGCGTGTGCGGGTCTGGGGGAAGCGGTTTCCGCGGATGCGGTCATCAAATCGACGCTCAAGGATCTGTACGATGGTGTGGCGCTGCACGAAGTTCGCAAGTGCCTGGTGCTTTCCGCACGATCGTTGATCGAAAAAGAGCCGGCTTATAATTTTGTCACGGCACGTCTGCTGTTGAATACCATTTGCAGCGAGACGCTGGGCGAAGAGATCGCACCGGGAGATATGGCGACGCGTTATGCAACCTATTTTCCCCAGTTTATCAAGCAGGGCATCGCGGCGGAATTGCTGGATTCGCGCCTTGGGCAGTTCGACTTGAAGCGGCTGGCCAAGGAGCTGGATGCGCAGCGCGATCTGCAATTCGGTTACCTCGGCCTGCAAACTTTGTATGACCGGTATTTCCTGCATATCGAGGGAAAGCGCATCGAATTGCCGCAGGCATTTTTCATGCGTGTCGCAATGGGACTGGCGCTGAATGAGATAGATCGGGAGGCGCGCGCGGTGGAGTTTTACCGTCTGCTGTCGAGTTTCGATTTCATGAGTTCCACACCGACACTGTTCAATTCCGGATCGCTGCGTTCGCAATTGTCCTCCTGCTACCTGACCACGGTCGCCGACGATCTGGACGGTATCTACGAAGCCATCAAGGAAAATGCGCTGCTCGCGAAATATGCCGGCGGCTTGGGCAACGACTGGACTCCGGTGCGCGCCCTGGGTGCGCATATCAAGGGTACCAACGGTCAATCGCAGGGTGTGGTGCCGTTTCTGAAGGTGGTGAACGACACTGCCGTGGCGGTCAACCAGGGTGGAAAGCGCAAGGGTGCGGTGTGCGCCTACCTGGAAACCTGGCATCTGGATATCGAGGAATTTCTCGACCTGCGCAAGAACACCGGCGATGACCGTCGCCGTACGCACGACATGAACACCGCCAACTGGATCCCCGATCTTTTCATGAAGCGGGTCATGGAAGGCGGTGACTGGACCCTGTTCTCGCCATCCAGTGTGCCCGATCTGCATGACAAATATGGTGCCGATTTCGAGCGCGCCTATACCGCTTATGAGGCAAAAGCCGCCAGCGGTGAACTCAAGCTGTTCAAGAGTGTTCCCGCGGCCAGCCTGTGGCGCAAGATGCTGACCATGCTGTTCGAGACCGGTCATCCGTGGATCACCTTCAAGGATCCGTGCAACATCCGTTCCCCGCAGCAGCATGTCGGCGTGGTGCACAGTTCCAACCTGTGCACAGAGATCACCTTGAACACCAGCGACAGCGAGATCGCCGTGTGCAATCTCGGCTCAATCAATCTGGTCGCGCACCTGTATCCGAAAGGACATGAAAATGCCGGGCAGATCGATCATGACAAGCTGCGCCGCTCCATCAACATCGCGATGCGCATGCTGGATAACGTGATCGATATCAATTACTACGCGGTCGACAAGGCGCGCAATTCCAATCTCAAGCACCGGCCTGTCGGGCTCGGCATCATGGGTTTTCAGGACTGTTTGCACGAGTTGCGCATTCCCTATTCATCCGATGCGGCGGTCGAGTTTGCCGACCGCTCCATGGAGGCGGTCTGTTACTACGCGTATTGGGCATCCAGTGAGCTTGCCGAAGAACGCGGCCGTTACGCAACCTATCGTGGCAGCCTTTGGGATCGCGGCATCCTTCCGCAGGACTCTCTGGAATTGTTGCGCCAGGAGCGCGGCGGCTATGTAGAGGTGGATATGTCGGCCAGCATGGATTGGGATGCGTTGCGTACCCGCATCAAACAATATGGCATGCGCAATTCAAATTGTATCGCGATTGCGCCGACCGCGACCATTTCCAACATCATCGGCGTGTCGGCCTGTATTGAGCCCACTTACCAGAACATCTTTGTGAAATCGAATCTGTCCGGTGAATTCACGGTCATCAACGATCGTCTGGTGGCAGACCTGAAGCAGCTGGGATTGTGGGACGAGGTGATGATCTCCGACCTGAAATATTTTGACGGCACCCTGGCGAAAATCGACCGTGTGCCGACTGAGTTCCGTAACCTTTACGCAACTGCGTTCGAGGTGGAACCAGGCTGGCTGATCGAGGCGGCATCGCGCCGTCAGAAATGGATAGACCAGGCACAGTCGTTGAATATTTACATGTCCGGCGTATCGGGGCGCAAGCTCGATGAGACTTACAAGCTTGCATGGTTGCGCGGATTGAAGACCACCTATTACCTGCGCACGATGGGTGCCACTTCTGCGGAGAAATCAACCGGGAAAGCGGGTGCGTTGAACGCGGTCCCGGCGAACGGCGACAGTATGGGAGAAACCCAGTTCTGTTCGATTGACAATCCTGAATGCGAAGCTTGTCAGTAATTGAGAGATGAAAGAACTCAGAGCAAAGGAGAATTATCAAGATGCTGAATTTTGACGAAGAGGTTAGCCCTGCAGCAATGCCATTGGGCATGTTGCGCACTGCCAAGTTTGACGATGCTTCCGTTAATCGCGGGGTACTCGTGCAAGAGCAAGAGGCAAGACGGATTGATCCCTCAATTCGGAAGTCGCCGGCTGCAACCGGTCGCATCCGTGTCGAAGACAAGCGCATCATCAATTGCAAGGCGGACGTCAACCAGTTGGTGCCGTTCAAATACAAGTGGGCGTGGGATAAATATCTGGCCGCCTGTGCCAATCACTGGATGCCGCAGGAAGTGAATATGACAGCGGATATCGCGTTGTGGAAAAGCGACAAGCTGAGCGATGACGAGCGTCTGCTGGTCAAGCGTAATCTGGGCTTTTTCACCACTGCGGACAGTCTTGCTGCGAACAATATCGTGCTCGGCACCTACCGCCACATCAGTAATCCGGAGTGCCGCCAATACCTGTTGCGCCAGGCGTTTGAAGAGGCGATCCATACCCATGCCTACCAGTACATCGTCGAGAGCCTGGGCCTGGATGAGGGCGAAATCTTCAACATGTATCACGAAGTGCCGAGCATCTGCGCCAAAGACGAATTCCTGCTGCCGTTCATTGACACCCTGACCAACCCCGCGTTCGAGACCGGCACTCCCGAAGCGGATCGGCAGCTGTTGCGCAGCCTGATTGTGTTTGCCTGCATCATGGAAGGATTGTTTTTCTATGTGGGTTTTGTGCAGATTCTCGCCCTGGGACGCCAGAACAAAATGACCGGAGCTGCCGAACAGTATCAATACATCCTGCGCGATGAATCCATGCATCTGAATTTTGGTGTGGACGTGATCAACCAGATCAAGATGGAAAACCCGCACTTGTGGACCGCGGAATTTCGCGAAGAGATCCGCGGTTTGATGCAAAAGGGTGTCGAGCTGGAATATGCCTATGCCGAAGACACCATGCCGCGCGGTGTGCTGGGCCTGAATGCAACGATGTTCAAAGAATACTTGCGTTTTATTGCCAACCGCCGCTGCCAGCAAATCGGTGTGGATACCCTGTTTCAGGGGGCAACCAATCCGTTTCCGTGGATGGCAGAAATGATCGATCTGAAGAAAGAGAAAAATTTCTTTGAAACCCGTGTCACCGAATATCAAACCGGTGGCGCGTTGTCCTGGGACTAGTGTTGGTTATCGCTGACCAGACTTAAGGTAATGGCTTTGGCCCTCGCTTGAAATTAAGCGCGGGCTGGAGGTGCAGTAGAAGTAAGTGCTATGTTTTTTAACTTTCATTATTGAAGGAGAAACAAAATGGTAGCAAAAAAGAAGCCAGCAGTAAAAAAGGCAGCAGCCAAGAAACCGGCTGCTAAAAAGAAAGTAGCGGCGAAGAAGCCGGCAGCCAAGAAAGTCGCTGCCAAGAAGCCAGCTGCTAAAAAGAAGGTAGCGGCGAAGAAGCCGGCAGCAAAGAAAGTCGCTGCCAAAAAGCCAGCTGCTAAAAAAGCGGTAGCGAAGAAGCCGGCAGCAAAAAAGCCAGCAGCTAAAAAACCAGCTGCTAAAAAGGCGGTAGCAAAGAAAGTCGCTGCCAAAAAGCCGGCTGCTAAAAATCCGGTAGCAAAGAAGCCGACAGCTCCAGTGGTAGCCAGGCCAGCAGCACCGGCACCTTCCGCTCCAGCACCTGTACGTCCGGCTGCTACATGGCCTTTTCCTACTCCGGGAATCGGCAAGCCGAACTAGTCGGTGGCATTGCTGTGGTTGCAGCCCCTGATGTCTGGTTAGTTTGGGACAATAGGGGCTTGCCACGGTAGGCTTGGCTTTTTGGGCGCACTAACTGGTGCGTGCGCCTTTTTATTTCACCAACGCAATGTTGGTGCGGTTAGTTGTTCTCATTGCAAACCGGATGGTGTTTGCGATGGCCTTTGTGCCCCCTGAATTTTGTGATTTACATGGCAAAACTTGAGCGCCCGGAGTTTATTTGGTGCCAGTGTGGGAAATGTGGCGCATCGCCTTTTTCAGAGTCATGTGCCTGCCTGCATAGCCCCGTCAAAAATGTTTTCAAGCAGCGAAGTTGTTCGCCATGTTGTAGTTTTAAGGTGTTATTGTGGTGACGATATTACTTCTTAATGCGCAATGAGCTTCTATTCTGCCGAATTGCCTTACCGAACCGACGCTGCGCGTTACTACGCCGCGCTGGCTGATTTGCCCTGGGCGGTATGGCTAGACAGTGTTGGCATGGCACGCTATGACATCATCACTGCAGCCCCCCAGCGCACACTGGTGCTGGATGAGGAATCTGCATGCAGCGATCCGTTTGCATTGTTGCGCAACGAACTGGGTGAACAAGCAGAGCCTGTAGCGGATGTGCCGTTTGCCGGTGGAGCGCTGGGCTATTGGGGATATGATTTGTTGAACCGGACGGCTGAAATCCCGGAAGCCGGACGGAATGCGGGACATCTGCCTGATATGGCAATAGGCATCTATGATTGGGCGCTGGTACTGGATCATCAGCAACACACTGCACGTCTGGTTTCGCACCGGCGGTTCGCGGAAACAGCGCACCTGTTGCCGAAAATATTGACCCGCCTGAGAGACAGCCTCGCACTTCCCGCGGATGATTTTCGCGTGTATGGGGAGATCACCTCCAACTTCACGCAGGCCGGTTACGCAAGCGCGTTTGCATCGGTGCAGGGTTATTTGAAGTCGGGTGATTGCTACCAGATCAATCTCGCACAACGTTTCAGCGCAGCTGCCAGCGGAGATGCACTGGGTGCCTATCTCATGCTACGCAGCTTGAGCCCGGCGCCGTATTCGGCTTTTCTGAATTTGCCGCAGGTGCAAATTCTTTGCGCTTCTCCGGAACGTTTCCTGCGCGTGCAGAATCGCAGTGTCGAAACCAGGCCGATCAAGGGAACGCGCCCGCGCAGCTGCGATGTGCAACAGGATATCCGGCTTGCCGAGGAACTGTACCGCCACCCCAAGGACCGCGCGGAAAACCTGATGATCGTGGATCTGTTGCGCAACGATCTGGGCAAAAGCTGCGTTCCGGGATCGGTACGAGTGCCAAAATTATTCGAGGTGGAAAGCTTTGCCAGCGTACACCATCTGGTCAGCACGGTTGAGGGCAAACTTTCTGCCGGAAAAGATGCACTACATGTCCTGCGCGACAGTTTTCCCGGCGGCTCCGTCACCGGTGCGCCCAAACTGCGCGCGATGGAAATCATTGAGATGCTTGAGCCGCACCGGCGCGGGATCTACTGCGGTGCGATAGGGTATGTCGGTTTCGACGGCAACATGGACAGCAACATCGTCATCCGTACTTTGGTCTATACGGGTCATAAAATCCAATGCTGGGCAGGTGGCGGCATCGTGGCAGATTCCGAAGAAAAATCAGAGTATCAGGAGACGTTGGACAAGGCCTCCGCGATGCTTGAATTATTGCGGCATTATGGAGGTGAATATGATCGTCCTGCGCAAAGCAAATGAGCGTGGATATGCTACACATGGTTGGCTGGAAATCTGGCACAGTTTTTCGTTCGCGGATTACCAGGATCAGGAATATATGCACTACGGACCGTTGCGCGTGATCAGCGTTGCATAGCCATTCGGCTAAATCACCAAAAGACGATGACATAAGCCGCTGGTTAGCCTTGCATAGCCATTCGGCTAAATCACCAAAAGACGATGACATAAGCCGCTGGTTAGCCTTGCATAGCCATTCGGCTAAATCACCAAAAGACGATGACATAAGC
>JBBRFZ010000061.1:0-15373 GCA_038241165.1 Burkholderiales bacterium
TTCACGCCATGGATTGCTTCCAGGCCAACCTCCGCCTTGAATTCCGCCCCAAATATCTTTCGCTTCGTTCCGCTCATCGCCCGTTTCCTTCTTCTTCGGACTACAGCTTAATCTACTGTCTCAAATTCGGGGTCCACTTTACTTTTACGCATTGAGTTATATTGTTTGCAAATCAAAAGCGCACAGATCTTCCATCTAGCCATACTTGTTTTGGTATTGCGAATAAACCTAGAGAATGAATATTTCGTGTTTCATCTCTGACGATCTTGAAATTGATTCATAGCGTCACAGTATGCGTCATCGCATCAGGCCGAACCCAGAGTCTAAAATTCTCTTCTGTGACATAACCCAGAGACAATGCCGCTTCCATAAGCGTACTACCCTCACGTTGTGCATGTTTTGCAATCTCGGCAGCACGGTCATAGCCGATGTGTGGCACAAGAGCTGTCACCAACATTAATGAACGCTCCAATAGTTCAGCGATGCGTGCATGGTTAGGTTCGATACCTTGCACGCAATATTCCTCGAAGCTTTTCATGCCATCGGTGAGTAGCCGTACGCTTTGCAAGAAACTATATGCGATGAGTGGTTTGTAAACATTTAGTTCAAAGTTACCTGAGGCTCCACCAACGGTGATCGCCATATCATTACCGAAAACCTGGCAACACAGCATGGTCAGTGCCTCACACTGCGTAGGGTTCACCTTTCCGGGCATGATCGAACTGCCCGGCTCATTTTCCGGAATATTGATTTCTCCTAGCCCGGAGCGCGGCCCTGATGCCAGCCAGCGCACATCGTTTGCTATTTTCATCAGTGCAGTGGCAAGTGTCTTAAGTATGCCGTGTGCAGCCACGAGCACGTCGTGAGCGGCCAAGGCGGCAAATTTGTTGGGCGCGCTTTTGAATGGGAATCCGTTTCTATTTGCCAATTCTGAAGCGACTCGGCCACCAAATTCGGCATGTGTGTTCAGTCCTGTTCCCACAGCGGTTCCGCCAACAGCCAAGTCGCAGAGCGAAGGTAATACTGAGATGATTATTGACTCGGCAAAATCCAGTTGTGCTACATAGCCGGAGAATTCCTGGCCTAGCATCAACGGGGTCGCATCTTGCAAATGCGTGCGTCCAACTTTAACAATATCCGCAAATCTGATGGATTTCCCTTTTAGAACTGCGCGCAATTTGCTCAAAGCAGGTAGCAGTCTCTGCTGGATGCCGATGACAGCGGCCACATGCATAGCCGTGGGGAAAATGTCATTGGATGACTGGCCGAGATTGACGTCATCGTTAGGATGAATCTGGCGTGCTTCACCGCGCATCCCGCCAAAAATCTCTGAGGCGCGGTTGGCGAGCACCTCATTCATGTTCATGTTGCTTTGGGTACCCGATCCTGTCTGCCAGACGGATAATGGAAATTCCTGATCATGTTTGCCAACCAATACTTCATCTGCAGCCTGCACGATGGCGTTTGCTTTCTTCTCACTCAACAGACCAAGGTCGCGATTGACGGTTGCACATGCACGCTTTATTTCAGCAAGTGCCAGAATAATTTCTTCCGGCATCCGTTCAGATGAAATGTGGAAATATACTAGTGACCGTTGGGTCTGCGCGCCCCAATAACGCTCGGAAGGCACTTCAATGGTGCCAAACGAATCGCGTTCTTTTCTCATGGACATAATGGCACCTAAGAGGTTGTGAGTTTGCCCTTAAATTTATTGTTTCAACGGCAATAAACGATAATTTTATTGCAAGAGCTCGCCATGGTCAAAGTATTGAGGAAAGGCTACACAACTAAATTCAAGGAAGAAGCAGTTCGGCTTGTTGAAAGTGGGCAACCGGTGTCAGCGGTGGCCAAACAATTAGTGTTGAGCTGTCAATCAACGCGCTGTTTTTGCCAGCGATCAGCATGAGCTTTTGCCAGTCGTGCTAATGCTGGGCTAGATTGAATGCAGTTCTCTGACTATTTTAAAATGCTGAAAACTGGAAACTGTGGGACGCTGATTGACATCGCTGGAAACGCGGTGAAACTATCGAGACAATCGCACGTGCATTAGATAGGCCGCATTCTTCCATTTCTGGTCAATTGTCATCCACAGGTGGTATTCGGCCAGCCCCTCGTAGACGATCACGTTTAGCGCTGACGCTCTCCGAACGAGAAGAGATATCCAGAGGGATTGCTGCCAACCAGTCACTGCGCTGGATAGCCTCCAGACTGAATCGTACGCCCTCGACCATCAGCCGGGAGATTGATCGTAATGGGGGGCAGAATCGTTATCGTGCTGACCAGCCTGACAAGGCTGCCTGGGGCAGAGCCTGTCGCCCGAAACTGTGTAAACTGGCAGAGAATCCGAAGTTGAGTCGCAAAGTTGCGACTCAACTCAGAATAAACTGGTCGCCAGAGCAAATAGCCGGTTGGCTCAAGCGAGAACACTCAGGAGACGAGAGCAATCAAGTGTCACACGAAACGATTTATCGAAGCTTATATATACAAACGCGTGGCGTGTTGAAGAAGGAATTGCTGCAATATCTTCGATCAGAACGAATGATCCGAAGATCGAAGCACTCAACCCAGTATGGAGCCGGGTGCGGAAGAATCCTCAATGCCGTATCCATCAGCGAGCGTCCTGCTGCGGTTGAAGACCGGGCAGTGCCAGGTCATTGAGAAGGTGATCTGATCACGGGTTCTCACAACAGCTATATTGGGACACTGGTAGAACGCCATACACGCTACGTCATGTTGATGAAATTAACTGACAAGAAAACCGAGATCGTTGTTTCCGCACTCATCAAACAGGCGAAAAAATTACCGGACGAACTTTACAAGTCGTTGACATGGGATCGGGGATCGGAGATGTCGGGTCATCAGCGATTTACCCTAGCGACAGATATTCAAGTATATTTTTGCGCTCCGAGCAGCCCATGGCAGCGTGGCTCCAATGAGGATACCAATCGTCTGCTTAGACAGTATTATCCCAAGGGAACGGATTTATCGATGTACTCGCAGGCAGAGTTGAATAAGGTGGCAAGGCAATTAAACGAGAGACCACGAAAGACGTTAAACTTTGAAGCACCAGCTGAAAGATTTAACGCCTGTGTTGCATCGATCGGTTGAGCTGACAGCGCTACACCGGCCATTCAAGCTTCAAAAATGACAAGCGCTTATGGCCGAAGAGCGGAATTCATGAACTATGTGTGCGGCAGGTCTGCTAGGGTAGAAAGCAGACATTGAGGATTTGAAATTTTGAACAATCAGGGGCAGCCCACGAACCAGCATGAAGGAACTAAAGGGCCCATCTCAATCTAACATTCCTCCTGGTTGTGCATGTCCATGCCTTTGGGCTGATCATTTACTGCCATTTTTTGGTGTTAAGATGAAAACGTCTGCACCAATAAAAATTCCTGAACAAAGCGAGAAATAAATTATGGGTACCACATTGATCGTCATTCTTGTTATTGCCGCGCTGACCTTTTTTTATGTGATCGGGATATTCAACAAACTGGTCATGCTGAAGAACCGTTACAAGAACGCCTTTGCCCAGATCGAAGTGCAATTGAAGCGGCGTTACGATCTGATACCCAATCTTGTCGAGACCGCGAAGGGTTATATCAAGCATGAACGTGAAACTCTCGAGGCAGTGGTTCAGGCGCGCAACACGGCGCAAAAGATGTTGTCTGCAGCGGCATCCGATCCGGGCAATGCCGAGGCGATGAAGGGCTTGAGCGGCGCCGAAGGAAAATTGTCCGGCGCCATGATGAACATGAATATGGTGATGGAGGCCTATCCGGATCTCAAGGCCAACCAGAACATGATGCAGTTGAGCGAAGAGCTTATCTCCACCGAGAACAAAGTCTCTTTCTCGCGGCAGGCCTTTAACGACCAGGTGATGGCCTACAATACCTACAAGCAGTCGTTTCCCCCGGTATTTTTTGCGCCAATGTTTGGCCATGTACAGGATGCGAGCTTGCTTGAATTCGAAGATACGGCCGCGATACAGGCTGCGCCTAAGGTATCTTTCTGATCTCTGCTGTGCTGTATTCCGGCAATTGAAATGAATTTCTTCGAATCACAGGACCGTGCCCGCAAAAACACTTTCCAGCTTGTCTTCCTGTTTGCCCTGGCAGTAATCACCCTGATCATCATGACCAATCTTCTGGTTATGGTGGTGTTCGGTTTCATCAATAGCCAGCAAATGCAAAGTGGCAGAGCGTTGGCCCAGACTATGGATTGGCAGATGTTTGTCCTGGTCAGCGCCGGTGTCGGCGCCGTGGTGCTGGGCGGCAGCTTCTACAAGATCATGGCCTTGTCGTCCGGTGGCAGGACGGTTGCGGATGCGCTGGGCGGACAGTTGATCCCACAAAATGCGGATGACCTGAAGCAACGCAGGTTGTTGAACGTGGTGGAAGAGATGGCCATCGCGTCCGGCATACCGGCGCCGCCGGTCTACATACTCACGGGTGAGCCCGGCATCAATGCCTTTGCGGCCGGTTTCACTCCGCGCGATGCCGTCATCGGCGTCACCCAGGGGCTGATCGATCATTTAAGCCGTGAGCAGTTGCAGGGCGTCATCGCCCATGAGTTCAGCCATATCTTTAACGGCGACATGCGGCTCAACATCCGCTTGATGGGTGTGCTGAACGGCATCCTGATCATCGGCCTGGCCGGTTACTTTATTTTGCGTTCCACTGCTTTTTCCGGTCGCGGCAGGAATAGCAAAAATTCCGGCGGAATATTGGCGCTGGGCATCGGTCTGATGGTCATCGGCTTTGCCGGCACTTTTTTCGGCGGCCTGATCAAGGCCGCAGTGAGCCGACAACGGGAATATCTGGCGGATGCATCGGCGGTTCAGTTCACCCGCAATCCGGGCGGGATCGCGGGCGCATTGAAGCGGATCGGCGGGCTCGAGTACGGTTCGATAGTGGAAAACCCCGGTGCACCCGAAATCAGCCATGCCTTTTTTGCCCAGGGGGTTTCGGGTTTCATGCAGGGATTATCCGCCACGCACCCACCGCTGGCCAAACGCATCCTGGCCATCGATTCTCATTGGGACGGAAAATTCGATGTTGCCGACAAGACCGACCCGCTGCGAAGTGAGCCCGGGGATAAGCCCGGGGATAATAACGGGGCCGGAAAAAAACAAACTATGTCGCGCGAAGAACTGGCTCAAAAAGCCGCTACCGTTGCAGTAGGCGCCACGATGGCCACGGTCGCGACTGCGATCGATCAGATCGGCAACCCCAAACAGGAAACCATAGTTCACGCACGCTCACTGATTGCAGGGTTACCCGAAGTCGTCGCAGATGCTGCACGTGAACCCTATGGCGCACGCGCAGTTGTATATTCGCTGGTGCTTGATCAGGGGCAGGAAGTCCGCGGCAGTCAATTGGAGCATTTGCAAAATAATGCCGATCCGGAAGTCTACGCATTAACGAATAAACTCATGCCGGAGATGGGCGGACTGGATATCAAATATCGGCTGCCGCTGATAGACATCACTATTCCGGCGCTCAAACAGTTGTCGCTCGATCAGTACCAGTCCTTCAAGAACAACCTGAAAGCTTTGGTAGAAATAGATTCCAAGGTTGACCTGCTGGAATGGTCGTTGCAGAAAATCCTGTTCGTCCATCTGGACGGGCATTTTTTCAAACTGCCGCACCCGATTGCACGTTATTCCAATGTCAGGGATCTCAGGCAGGAAGTCAGGGTGATCCTTTCGGTGATGGCCTATGTCGGTCAGCAAGATCAAGAAGAAATTGAAGCCGCATTTGATGCGGCAGCCGAAGCGCTGGAATTCGGCGAATTGCAATTGCTGGAAAAAAATCGAATCAGTGTTGCCGACCTGGACATGGCCATGCAAAAACTGGAAATGCTGACACCCCTGGCCAAACCGAAATTATTGCAGGCCTGCGCCGTCTGTGTCATGCATGACCAGAAGATATCTGCCGTTGAAGCCGAATTATTGCGCGCGATCGCAAGTGTGCTCGGTTGCCCAATGCCACCGATAATCCATTAGCCGGTATTTAGAGAAACAATCGGAACAGCCGGGGGCAGGCAACGGTTTCGTAACCCGGGACTCACTTCGGTATATTATTACGCCAAGCACCCCCGCCCGGAATGAAAGCGATGCCAAATGATGACTGCACTTTCCGCATCGAAGCTCAGCAGCGCGCGGACGAAGAAGGTGAAGGTCAGCGGGTACCACGGGTTTTGTTCTGGGCAAGGGTGCGGTCTGTCCGGACAATGATGCATCCCCATTTTTTTGTCGCATCAAAAGGAGCTAGCCATGTATTACGTCGTAGACAGCAACAAGTCATTTGAACAGGCCGCAAGCGATCTGGAAGTGGCAGTGAAACGCCATGAATTCGGCGTGCTGCACATCCATGATCTGGGCAACACGCTGCGCAGCAAAGGCGTTGAATTTTCCGAAAACTGCAAGGTGTTCGAGGTGTGCAACCCCAAGCAGGCAGCCAAAGTGCTCGGCACCGACATGCGGTTGAACATGGCGCTGCCATGCCGAATCTCGGTGTACACGGAAAAGGGAAAAACCATGATCGGGATGATCAGGCCGGCACCCATGCTTGCAGCTTTGTCTTCGGATCCATCGCTGACCGGGGTTGCACAAGAGGTTGAGAGTAAAACCATGGAAATGATCGAAGAGGCCAAATAGATTATTTCTGCAGAAAATACCATGACACTGATCCCTGTTTGGAGTGAGCAAATAAAATATGCGGTGGGTATTTTTGCCATTCTGAATCCGCTCGGAGTCATCCCGATTTATCTCAGTCTGATGGAAGATCGTCCCCATGAGGAGATGCAAGACACAGCTTTCAAAACCTCAGTAGCAGTGGCGTTAATCCTGATAACTGCGGTCTGGGCAGGGGATGTCTTGCTGTCCTTCTTCGGTATAGGTATTCCGGCATTTCGCATTGCCGGCGGACTGCTGGTACTGATCATTGCGATCGCCATGTTCAGCGCAATAACCAGTGCAGCCAAGCACACTGATGCCGAACGTGCCGAAGCGGCGGCCAAGAACGACATTGCCGTGGTGCCGCTGGCGATACCGCTTCTGGCCGGGCCGGGTGCGATCAGTCTGGTCATTGTCGATGCACACCAGGCGGGTAATTGGTCGGGGAAACTGGTGTTCTGTCTGGGGATAGCGGCAGTCGCGGCGATCGTCTGGGTGGTGTTGCGGCTGGCAGAACCGATAGGAAAGCGTCTGGGCACGAGTGGTCTCAACATCGGCACCCGGGTGATGGGCTTGATACTCGCGGCCATGGCAGTGCAACTCATGGCGGATGGTATGCTGGAATTATTTCCCGGGCTGTCTCATTGAGGGAGATGCCAGGTGCTGATGCGGGTTAGGGCTGGTCCTGCCCTGCCGCCTTCTGCAATTCGGTCAGCCCCCCGGGGACCTGGACCACCGCTTGCGGAGCATTGATCTTGCTCTGAGCCCAGTCCACCGTCCACCCAACCCCCCATGCCATCAGGGTGGCGAGCACCACAACCATCACGCCGCGCGTCATGCCTTTCGGTATTCCCTGAGCATCCAGGTAATTGTTCAGGAACCATGCCGCCACAAGAAATACGATAGTCGATATGGTCAGATTAAGCATGGCGGGAGCCTATCAGCATGGAAATCGCTTTACAAGGAATGGCGCTCAACTTTGATGCGGCCCATTCCCTGTTCAATGTCAGAAGGACGTTGCATATACTCCGGAGTTTCCTACGGTGACATAGCCAAAACCGCTGCTGACCAAAGGGTTCATGCACGTCCCTGTGGTGCAGGATGTGCCGGTAGTTGCCGATGCAGTCCAATCGTAGCCGTTCACGCTGGTGTAGGTCTTGCCGGAGCTGTCGATCGCGACGAACTGGGCTGTTGAGATGAATCCCAGCTTGGGGTCGACAGCTGGGGCCGTCGTATAGGCAGTCGTTGTTTCGACCCCACGCGATTCGACGGTTACGCCGACCAGATCGGGTAATCCCGAAGCTATAGTTTGTGTGGTCCATGCAGGATATATGCTGGAACTGGTGACAATAGTGCCCTTATCTCCCACTGCCACATAAATGGTGCCGTAGACGCTGACGAAAGAAGCGATACCATGAAGGTTGATGCCTGCCGGGATTGCGGGTGTTACTGTTTGCAGAGTCCAACTGTTCGGACTGCCAGTAAGTATCGTGCCACTGTCGCCCACTGCAACATAACCATCGTATCCTCCGTAGGTAATGCCATTCAGGTTGATCGCAGTCACTCCCGCAGGGAGGGTGGGATAAGATGTCCAGGTGATTCCGTCGGTACTGGAAAGTATTGTACCTGCATCGCCTACGGCATAAAAAGTGCCTGCAACATGTGTGATGGAACGCAGTGTGTGATTCCCCGGATTTGCGGCACTATTCGAGTTTACGGGGTTTCCAACTGCCCAATTAATGCCATCGGGGCTATAGATGGAGGCGCCGCCATTGCCGACCGCTATCCAGAGCAGCGCCGGATTCGTCGGATAATTCTGATTTACGGCGTAGCCGGTTACCGCATTAAGATTGGTTGTGAATCCACCCGGCGGGGATCGATTAGTCCAGGCATTTCCATCATTGCTGGTAAAGATCGCACCACCTGCACCCACCGCTGCAAACATACCGGCGGCACTGAGTGCGTTATTGTTCCCACAGGTCGTCAAACCAGCATATCCGACACCCAATAGATCGGGTGTGGTCGGCGTAGTGGTACCGGTAGTCCATGCTTTGGCACTGGCATCATATGGTGTCGCGCTGACCGTCGAACTGCTCGGTCCGCCGGGCCCGCCATCGATTCGGGAATTGGCTGCAAAATAAGTCAGTTTCCCGTTAATCAAACCACACACGTAATATGGCGTAGTGACCGAGACGTAAGCGTGTGCATTGGGCAAAGCAGTCCAATTGAAGGCTGTAAGGCCGGGACCGGTGGCGGCGAATATCCAGTAATCGACATTGGGGCTGGCTGTCCAGGTCAGCATGACTCTGTTATCTCCCGCAGTGGGAATGAGTGTTGGAGGATCTGCCGGAGATCCGGTTTCGAAACATCCGCCGAGGAGGGGAGTCACCATTGCAACGATTACCATGCAAAACAATTTTTTCACTGTTGAATTCCTTGAAGGGGATTTATTCCATTGCATTATGCGCGGCACCGGATCAAAACGGTGCAGCCGACTTTAAATATTCTGATGCATAGAAATCGGCACCGGCAACCCTGCTTGGAACCCGCCATATTCATTTGGTTGCAGTTTGAAGCGGCCGGAACAATACATGAGCATCAGAAAAATTGAAAGTTACATTGTTACCGGATGTGCCATGATTGCCTGCTCATGGTGTCTGTATTGTTGTTTTCATGTTTATCGCGATACCGGTTCGGATGCCGGCCCGAATATGGGGGCAGTCGCCGGCGTTGTCACTGACACCGTGGCGGATGCAATCGTCTGGTTGCCCGTAGCATCGGTTGCCGAATAGGTCACGGTATAAACCCGTCCGACCATGCTCGTGCTTGCCGCGCGAAGCTTGAAGTACCGATCGTCAAGGCCATAGCTCGCGTCACGGATGTCGTTGGGCTCAAGAAATTCATTTGCGGTGATCGACTCGAGTTTGATTTCAGGCATGTGATCGTAATCGTCCTTTAATATGAACGAAGCTTTGACGGCCACCATCTGTTTATCTTTCGAAACAAACGTGTCGGGACTCAAAATTACCATGAGACTGGGCGGGGTAACGTCGAGCAGATTGATCGGGACCGTGAGATTGATGGGATCACCTTCGCTAAAGGTAACCAGTGCATGGCCGCCGAGATAACTGTTATCTGCCTTATCCAGGGAGACACTCATCTTGTATGAAGTCTGGCCGGTGCGAATCTGGGGTGAGTGCTCGTTCATCACTTCCCATGCGATGGCATGGGGTACGTTATCCTCAGGCGCAATCACGTTGACCCGCCATCCTGTCGGGGAATTCGAGCTGGTCGAGGGAATGCCCAACTTGGCATTCCACCCTGACGGGAGGCTGGCCAGTTCGTTGACATCGTTCTTGGGGTTGCCGTCATTCTGCTCATCGCGTCCGGCCGTAACACCGGTGATATTCTCCTGGCTGTTATTGGTTACGCGATAGTGGTAGACGATCTTGCCGCCCGAATGGCGCGCAAAGACGCCCACGACAGCAAGCGGTGGGGTATCTGTTGCGTCAGCTGCGCAAGCCTGAGATGCGAAAATAAAACCGGACAGACCGGTTGCGGCCAGTATTAGAATCGCCTTGCTTTGTTTCATGTTCATCGCCATCTTTCAGAAATATTTTTGTCTATTGTTGCGGGTTCGCGTTAACAGGCCAGGATCACTGTTGATTCACCGTCTTGAGGAGTTGCGACAAATTGACAGAATTTTGTGCAGCCGCTTGTGGCCCCTCGATTTTGACCTGCGCCCAGTCCACCACATCACCTGCGCCCCAAGACACCATGGAGGCGAGGAAAAATACTATTATGCTGCGCGTCATACCCCCGGGTATACCCTGCTCATCCAGCCAACGTTTGGCAAACCAGGCGGCGATGAAGAACACGATGGTGGAGATGATCAGGCTGGTCATGAGAGGGTAATAAAAGTCATGGAATTATTTCACTGCGGTTTGCATTATCCGACATGATAACGGGTGGATCGCCCGGATGCCAAATCGAGTGTTTCTCCATTATTGACATAAAGGCTGCCGAATCGATAAATTCCTTCAGCCAGCGCTGTATTGCAGGATAGTGTGACTGCACAAACCAGTCCTTGTCGACCCCGGCAAACTGGTGGATAAACGGAAAGATGGCAACATCGGCAACGGACCAGGCATCCCCCAGCAGGAAACGCGACACATCCAGCCGGTTTTCCAGCTTCAGCAAAAATACTTCAGCTTCGGATCGGTAATGTGATTGGGGATATTCCGGATAACGGTCAGGGTATTTGTAACGATCCAGCTGATATTTGAATGTGGTGTCGTTTTCGCTGATCAATTGAATTGCCGCATCGAGGTGGCTACTGTTGTTTTCTCCAAGCCAGCCGTCCGGATCATTCCGGTGCAGTGCCCATTGCATGATGTCCCAACTTTCATCGATCACCTGTCCGTCCGTCAATAACAGCACCGGCACACTGCCTTTCGGGGAAGCCGCCAACATACTCGCCGGTTTGTCGCGTAATGATACCTCACGCAACTCGACCGACACACCGCTTGCATAAAGTGCAAGGCGGGCGCGGATTGCATAGGGGCAACGCCGGAAGGAATAGAGAACAGGCAGCATGAATCAACTTGTTTGAAATCGGGTTTAGTCTTCGACATTATATCGTCGCTGACGTTTAGGTTAATGCGATGTGAAATGCGTCCAATAATGCCTGTGAGTCTTGCGATAACTTTCTACCCGCAAATCCCCGGCATTCATCTCGACCAGAATTGCGCCATCCTCATCCGAACGTAACAGCCGCGCACCGCTGTCAGCATAACGCTGCACAATTTTCTGTTTTGGATGGCCAAAGCGGTTTCTATAGCCTACTGTGAAAATCGCATATTCGGGTTTCACGGCGGCAACAAATTCGTCAGTGGATGAGGTACTGCTGCCGTGGTGCGGTACGACCAGCAATGCTGCGGGCAGTTTGTTGGGATGTTTTTTGAGCAGTTCGCTTTCCGAAGCTTTTTCGATATCGGCAGTCAAAAGGATATGTTGCGTTCCGATGCTGATGCGCAACACGCAGCCGCGGTCGTTGTCGCTGATTTTCGTTTGTGCATAACTGCCCGGGTCGGGATGCAGTATCTCGAATTGCACGCCGTCCCATTGCCAGGATTGTCCGTCCATGCAGCGCTGTTTATTTGCCGTTGCCTGCAATAGCGGATGCCCTTCGGGCAGCGAGGATGAGAGCCAGCCTATCGGCATGGCCTGCATCACGGAAGCCGCACCGCCGGTGTGGTCGGTATCGTCGTGGGTGAGTATCAACCCATTCAGTTTGTCGATACCCATCGCGCGCATTGCAGGAACCAGGATGCGGTTGCCGCTGTCCGCGCCTCCGCTGAAATCCGGCCCTGCATCGTAGAGCAGCGAGTGATGCCGTGTCTGTGCGGCGACTGCCAGTCCTTGTCCGACATCGAATACGATCAGGCGCAGACTGCCATCTGCGGGTGCTTGCGGCGTGTTGAGGAACATCGGCAACATCAGCAGAAAACCCAGCCAGCGTGACGGAAAACCGCGCGGCAACAGGATTACCAGCACACCCAGCATACCGGCAGCAATGCTCCAAGCGGGTGGCGCATGCTGTGTCCATACCGCCTGCGGGAGGCTGTTAAGCCATTCCAGCAAGGCCATCGTCCAGGCCATTACAGTGTGTGCAAGCCACAGCGGTGCTCCCCAGATACCCGAATACGATGGCAACACTGCACCGAGCAGGGTAAGCGGTACCACGACCAGGCTCACCACTGGTATCGCAAAGGCATTGGCGATGGGCGAGACCAGCGAGACTTGCTGGAACAGCGCGAGCAGCATCGGAACCAGGCCTATGGTCATCGCCCATTGCACCTTGCCGTATTCCATCAGCACCCGCATGGGGTACGCCGACGGGTGCCCGACGGCTTTGCCGTCACCCTCTTGCTGCCGGTGCGAAGGTTTCAATCGATATGCCGTGACGTACAGAATCAATGCCACCGCACCGAAGGACAGCCAGAATCCGGGCGACATGATGGACCATGGGTCGGGAATCAGTACGCCCAGCAACGCGAAGCTGAGTATTTGACCCAGCGAAAAATTCCGGTTCAGCCAGAGTGCGATGGCGACCGCACCAACCATATACACGGTGCGCTGTGCCGGTACCGCGAAACCGGACAGCAGCGCGTAGGCAAGTGCCACCAGCAAGGCAATCAATGCGGCGGCCTTGCGTGCAGGCAGCAGCAGGGTGAGCCGCACGCTGCGCCGCCACAGCCAATAGGCGAGCGCAAAGCCGAGGCCGGAGAGCATGGTGATATGCAGACCGGAGATAGACATCAGGTGATTTACGCCGGTGCGCGTGAAAACCTGCCATTGTGCCTGCGGGATACTGCTCTGATCGCCGATCGCCAGAGCCGTCAGCACTCCTGCATAGGGTGCGCCGGACAGGGCCGCATCGAGCTTGTCGCGCAGGTGTTCGCGCCAGTGCTGGATGCGATAGTTGAAACCGCCGGCCAGCCCGCTCAGGCGCACGTTATCGGCCTTGTTGTTGACATAGCCCACGGCGCGCACATTATTTTCCAGCGCCCACAATTCGAAGTCGAAACCGTGCGGGTTGCTGCTGCCGTGTGGTTGCTTCAGACGTACAGTTAACTGCCAGCGCTCTCCTGCGTGTAGCTCGGGGCTCCCGGTGTTTCGCGAATAATAGGTGCTGAGGTACAGGTGAGTCGGCACGCTGGCCTGCGGGGTAAGAACTTTTTCAACGTTGAAGCTGAAATGCAATCCCTGCTCGAATTTGCGCGGCAATTCGGCCACCACGCCGACCACTTCGATGTCGCGGCCCTGCCATTGGTCGGGCAGAGTAACCGCCAGCCGATGCTCGGCTTGCCATGCGGCATGATAGAAACCGATTCCCGTGGCTAAAACAGCAATCAACAATGTCCGTATGGCTCGTAGCGCAAACGGACTGGTCGGAATCAGTAATGCGAACGGAAGACCGAGCGACAGCCATGCCCAGCCAAATGCAGGCAGTGAGGTCTGCTGTTGCAGCAGCCACACGCCCAGGGCGAAGCAGACGGTGAAGAGAACCATGCGCGTAGATTAACGCATGAGGATAGAATTGGGCATGCGTAATTTATTCCGTAAATTTGTGCCTTCCCACGATACGGTGAAAAGCCATCCCTGGTTGAAACCGTTCGGTAACTGGCTGCATCATCCGAATCTGTGGCATCTGCATCGCCGTTCGGTGGCGGGGGGTGTGGCGGTCGGATTGTTCTGCGGCCTGGTTCCCGGGCCGTTGCAGATGATTTCAGCCGCGCTGTTGGCGGTGTTGCTGCGCGTCAATCTGCCGGTTGCGGCATTCACCACGCTCTACACCAACCCGTTCACCATCCTGCCGCTGTATTTGGCGGCGTATGAACTGGGTGCATGGATTAGCGGTGTGCACAGCGGCGAGCCGGTAAGGCATCTGGCTCTTCCCGAAATGCACTGGCAAAACTGGCCGTCGGAGTTGTGGGTATGGATGCAGATGCTCGGCAAGCCGCTGCTGATAGGCCTGCCCCTGCTCGCGCTGATCCTGTCTATTATTGGATATTTTACGGTGCGCCTGGCATGGCGGGTGGGCGTGGTGCTCAGATGGCGGGCCAGAAAACAGCGCAGAGGCGGGTGATATGATTTCGCCCATATTTTGCCGTGAAAGGTCGCAGCCGACGCATGGACATGATCGATACAGCAACGGTGTACGCTCCCGGCCCGATCGAATCACCCGATTAATCCGAAAATCTCACCTTGTCACGACTTGACGTAACGATACAGACCCGCGATGGAGTCTGCCCGGCTTCGGTCTTTACGTCCAATGACACAACGGGGCCTTGGCCTGCCGTGATTTTCTTCATGGATGGTTTCAGCATCCGCCCGGTGATGCGGGAGATGGCGCAGCGACTGGCCGACGGCGGTTACCTGGTGTTGCTGCCCGATCTCTATTACCGCATCGGGAGCTATCTGCCCATGGACCCGCCCCGGATAGTTGCCGATCCGAAATTACGGGAAGAATTCATGAAGCTCGTGACCAGCCTGAATCGGGACCAGAAGGTCAGCGACGCGGGCGCTTTCATTGAGTTCCTGCTGTCTCGCTCCGATGTCAGGGGCGATCGGTTCGCTGCAACCGGCTATTGCATGGGCGGTAATGTTTCATTGACCGCAGCCGGTGCGTTTCCCGGCCGATTTGCGGCGGTTCCGGATCATCCCATGTTCGACCCGGCTTCAGCCGAACGCCACTGGACAGTGTTGTTCAAGCTGTTCCAGAAGAGTTTCGCACCCGAAACTTGATCGACTGCTTTCGGCTGAATCATCAACGCCGGGTTGATGTTCCATGCGTCAATTGCACAAATTGGCGCATTTCGATATTCAAATCAGGGTCGGCATTTGTACATTTCAAAGGTGCGCTGGCCGAACTCCTTCGATTCACCCTTCACCAGCGTATCCGCACCGGCATCGACAGCATTGTTTCGTGCCAACTGATACAAATCGGCTTCCACGGCTTCTTGAAGACGTTTGGCGAATCCGACTTTGGCGACCACGCTGACTATGGTTTTTCCCTTGGACTGGCAGCCACCAATCTGGTTGGCATCGGCCAGCGACACCCGGTCCGAGCCGGCGCGTTCTCCGATCATCATGCTCGTGCATCCGCCCAATCCTGCCAACAACGGCAAT
>JBBRFZ010000062.1:0-15372 GCA_038241165.1 Burkholderiales bacterium
GCGCAATGAAAAATTGTTTGCCGCAATTGTCAGAACATCGTTCGGGCAACGCCGCAAGACATTGCGCAACACGCTGAAGGGATATTTGAGCGGGCAGGATTTCGACAATCTGGCTATCGATGCGCAGTTGCGCGCCGAGAATCTGGGGGTGAATGAGTTTGCGCGAATTGCGAATTTTCTTGCTGGCGGCGGAGTTCGTTCATGTTAACGCTTACCCTCCAACCGCAGCAAGGTAAGCACTATCTCCCTGACCACCTGTTTATGCTCCGCGTTGAGCTTGTTAATATTGCCGATTAACTCGATGTCCGGCGAGTTGTAGAGAGCCTGCTCTGACCTGGCGACATGCATGGTTGCGCGCGCGCCGTCACCAAATCGCAGCCATTCCGCAGAAATCCCCAGCCATGCGGCGAGCAGTTGCAGCTTGTCTTGCGTGGGAATGGACTCTCCCATCAGCCATTTTCTCGCTGCATAGCTGCTTACCGGTTTGCCGAGATAACGGCGGTTGAATTCCCGTGCAAAAACTGTCGGGCTGCCGACGTCAACTTTCGCTTCCTTTAGCGACTTGGTCAGTCGCTGGCTAAACGCCGCTCTTTCAGAGATTCCATTCATGCGCTAACGCTACCAACCGGTATCTTTACTATCAGTTGTTATTATCGTTGACCGATAGTAACATTCGCCAGACTGGCAATCCGAGCGGCGGGGTTACGCATGGAGAGGCAAGTTTACCTTGCACAGCGGCCCCGTAAATTCGGGGGGCGATTTTAATGGGATATTTTGATAAACGCATGGCGCTTGAGGTACTCGAGAATACGCTCTCGGGCATAAATACGCCGCATGACTGCGGACTGGCTACCGGACTTTGCGGCGCGTTTTACATGTGCGGCCTGTTAAGTAAGAAAGAATGGGCGTCGTTCTTGAAGCGTATCCCTGCAGAGACCTGCAAGGACAACACTTACAGAATCGACGGGATCAGAAATCCGGGAACAAAAATCAAACGGGTGGAAGAAAAGCTCCGGCTTGCGGCAACAGTTCTGGAGACAATCAACGAGGCGGTCATTGTGACCGACCAGGATAACCGGATTATATCGGTCAACCCTGCATTTGCCGCTATTACCGGCTACTCTCTTGAAGATGTGATTGGGAAAGACCCGCACATTCTTTCTTCCGATTCTCATCCCGCAAAGTTTTATAAGCAACTCTGGAAATCACTGGATACAACCGGGAGTTGGAGCGGCGAAATCTGGAACCGGCGCAAGACCGGTGAGGTTTATGTCGAGTGGCTTTCGATCAAGCAGATACGCGACGAAAAAGGCAACATTACCCACCATGTCGGGATGTTTTATGACATCAGCAAACGCAAAGCTACCGAAGAAAATCTGGAACGACGGGCACATTATGATTTCTTGACCGGCCTGCCTAACAGATTCTTGTTTGCCGACCGTCTCCATCAGGCAATGGCGGTTGCCAAGCGGGAGAAAGGTCATCTTGCCCTGATGTATCTTGACCTGGATAAGTTCAAGCCGGTCAACGATCAGCATGGCCATCACACAGGCGATCTTCTGCTCAAGGAAGCGGCAAAACGCCTGCTGGAATGTGTGCGCGAGTCGGACACCGTAAGCCGGATAGGTGGCGACGAATTTTTGGTACAGTTGCCGGTTACAGAGGAAAAACAGGATGCCCTCGTGGTTGCAGAAAAAATCCTGCTTGCGCTCAACAAGCCGTTTGAGATTGAGGGACAAAACCTGCAAATATCATCCAGCATCGGCATTGCCTTTTATCCCGAGCATGGCAGCGATGAAAAGCTGTTGATCGAAGCCGCCGATAGCGCCATGTACCAAGCCAAGAAGAGCGGACGCAACAATGTGCAGGTCTTCCGGCACGAAATAAATGGGATGAGTTCCATTCTGCTCCGGCCATCCAGCCAATCTAGCACCATCCAGCGGGCGCGGTGCAAGAAGCCGTAGCGGCAATGCTTTGATTGCCGCAGCCAGTCGTTCGGGATAGTTGAAGTCTGCGGGCGGCGCCACTTCACGCACCAGTTTCATGCCGAGTACGCCGGTATAAAACGCGAGTGATTTCTCCAGATCAACCACGCGTAGCATGGTGTGTAGTATACGCATCCCGTTTCCTCCAAATCGAAAATATCATTGTGCTCGGTAGTCGATATCATATAGGGTAAAATGCCTGCACGTCGCGCATATTACCCATAGCCTAGATTATGTCTGAATCGTTCCCCTTAGTAATGACTTTTGCCGCATCCGATCCCAGCGGGGGTGCGGGCTTGCAGGCTGACCTGTTAACCATTTCAAGTATGGGTTGCCACCCGTTGTCGGTAGTTACGGCAATCACTGTGCAGGACACCAGCGGTGTGGATGATGTGCTGCCTATCGATCCGGAATGGGTGGTGGATCAGGCGCGCGCCATGCTGGAGGATGTGCCGGTTGCGGCATTCAAGATCGGTCTGCTTGGCAGCGTGGAAAATATCGCGGCAATTGCCGAGGTGTTGGCGGACTATCCCGATATTCCGCTGGTGCTGGACCCGGTACTGGCTTCAGGGCGCGGTGATGAACTGGCCAATGAAGACATGCTGGATGCGATGCGCGAACTGTTGATCCCGCAGACGACCATCATCACGCCAAACAGCATGGAGGCACGGCGTCTCGCGCTGGACGAAGACAATGAAGAGGACGACCCGACACTCGAGGAATGCGCCAAGCGTATATTGCGCATGGGTTGCGAATATGTGCTGATCACCGGTACGCATGAACAGACGCCCAAGGTCACCAACACTTTATACAGTGAACTTGGCGTCGTCAGCAGCGATAGCTGGGCGCGCTTGCCGGGTATCTATCACGGTTCAGGCTGCACCCTTGCATCCGCGATTGCGGCGCTGATGGCGCAGGGTGTGGCCGTACCGGAAGCGGTAAAGGAAGCGCAGGAATACACCTGGCAAACCCTGAATGCGGGATTTCGACCCGGCATGGGGCAGCATATACCTGATCGTTTGTTTTGGGCGCGCGGTGAAGAGGATGATGAGCCACAGCCTGAGCGCCCGAATTAATGGTTTATACGCGATCACGCCGGACGAGCAGGATACGGAGGATCTGTTGTGCAAGTCGAGGCTGGTTTTATCCGGCGGGGCGCGTGTGCTGCAGTACCGCAACAAGACTGCCGGTGCGCAGTTGCGCTTGGAACAAGCCGGTGCATTGCGAGATCTGACCCATGAGTTTTCTGTACCGTTGATCATCAATGATGATGTGGTGCTGGCGCAGCAGGTAGGCGCTGACGGTGTGCATCTGGGCGGTGATGATGGCAGTGTGGCAGCCGCACGCTCGGTATTGGGCAAGGCCAAACTGATTGGCGTATCTTGTTATAATCGCGTCGCTTTGGCGCATGAAGCGGTAGAGCAAGGCGCGGATTACGTGGCCTTTGGCAGTTTCTTCGCTTCTGCTGTCAAGCCGGATGCAGTGGCGGCATCGCCGGATTTGCTGCGGCAGGTGCGCCGCGAAATTGCAGTTCCATTGGTGGCGATAGGCGGCATTACCATCGGCAACGGCGCGCAGTTGCTTGAAGCCGGCGCCAATGCCCTGGCGGTGATTTCTGCCCTATTCAGCGCGACCGATATCCGGGATGCTGCGCGGCAATTTTCAAATTTGACTTATCCTGAAATTAGTTCGATAGATAGATAGAAAGACACAACATGACTTCGCACAATCCCAAGTTTTCCACTAACCAGTCTCTCTTCGATGAATCGCAAAAAGTTATTCCGGGCGGGGTGAATTCACCGGTACGCGCGTTCCGTTCAGTCGGCGGTACGCCGCTGTTTTTGCAGCGCGGTCAGGGCGCATATGTATGGGATGCGGATGGCAAGCGTTATACCGATTACGTCGGTTCATGGGGACCCATGATCGTCGGGCACTGCCACCCCGATGTGGTCAAGGCGGTGCAGGATGCGGCCGCCCGGGGCCTGGGCTTTGGTGCCCCAACGGCGGCTGAACTGGACATGGCAGAACTGTTGTGCAAATTGCTGCCGAGCCTGGAAATGGTCAGGATGGTGAGTTCCGGTACCGAAGCCACGATGTCGGCAATTCGTCTGGCGCGGGGCTTCACCGGACGCAGCCGCATCGTAAAATTCGAAGGCTGTTATCACGGCCATTCAGATGGTTTGTTGGTCAAGGCGGGATCCGGAGCGTTAACGTTCGGGCAGCCGAGTTCGTCCGGAGTTCCGGCAGAGATCGCCGCGCTCACCACGGTCCTGGACTATAACGATGCAGCCGGGTTGGAGCGTGCATTCTCCGAGATGGGAAAGGAGATCGCGGCGGTGATCGTCGAACCGGTAGCGGGCAACATGAATCTGGTCACGCCCAAGCCGGAATTCCTGCAGGCTTTGCGCAAACAGTGCACCGACTATGGCGCGGTGCTGATTGTTGATGAAGTTATGACCGGTTTCCGGGTCAGCCTGCAGGGCGCACAAGGCTATTACGGTATCAAGCCCGATCTGGTGACGCTGGGCAAGGTAATGGGGGGCGGGCTGCCGGCTGCCGCTTTCGGCGGACGGCGCGACATCATGGAATGTCTGGCGCCACTCGGAGCGGTATACCAGGCCGGCACGCTGTCCGGCAATCCGGTGGCGGTGGCGGCCGGGGTGGCTACGCTCAAGCTGATTCAGGCACCGGGTTTTTACGAAAATCTTTCCGGGTTGGCCAGGCAATTGACCGAAGGTTTGTCGGCCAGTGCCAGCCAACACGGTATTCCATTCTGCGCGCAATCCATCGGCGGCATGTTCGGCCTGTATTTCAGCAAGGCCTTGCCGACCAGCTATGCTGAGGTGATGAATTGCGACAAGGAGGCGTTCAATCGTTTTTTCCATGCCATGCTGGAAGAAGGTGTGTATCTCGCGCCGTCAGCCTTCGAGGCCGGTTTCGTTTCATCTGCTCACACCGAGGCGGATATTGCTGCGACCATCGCGGCAGCAGACAAGATCTTTGCAACCTGGAAGTAATGAGAACATTTAAAAATTGTAGCGAGCGGCTTGAGAGCAAGGCGCACAGCGCTTTGCTTGGCCATTCGACTAAGCTGGCAATAGAACGCCAGCTAAGTCGCTGGTCAGTGCAGCGACAGAGTCATATCAATCAGATAGGCGACGAGCGAGCACTGCGCAACGCAGCTATCGAGCCGCGTAGTAGATTTGTAGGGGTTCTCTAAATGGGGCTGTTTTCACAAGCCGCGTTCTACACCACAGTCAATCATCTGAAGGACTTGCCGCAGCATGGCGGCAGGGAGGTGGCATTTGTCGGCCGTTCCAATGCGGGCAAGTCTAGCGCGATCAACACGCTGGCAAATCATGTGCGTCTGGCCTATACCAGCAAAACACCGGGCCGTACCCAGCACCTGAACTATTTCTTCCTGGGCAACAATAATTTTCTGGTCGATTTGCCCGGTTATGGTTATGCCAAGGTGCCGCCGGAAAGCAAGCGTCATTGGGAAGGTCTGCTCAGTCAATATTTGCAAACGCGAGATGAAATGAGCGGCCTGGTGGTGATCATCGATTCCCGTCATCCGTTGACCGAACTGGACGAGAATATGCTGGACTGGTTTGCGCCGACCGGCAAACCGGTGCATATACTGCTGACCAAGTCGGACAAGCTCAGCAGACAACAAGCCACGCTGACATTGAGTCGGGTAAAATCCCATCTTGCCGAGCATTTTCCGCAGTGTTCCGTGCAATTGTTTTCCAGTTTGAAAAAACTGGGTATGGAAGAGGCGGAAGAGGTGATTGCCGGATGGTTTGCACAAGAATAAAGGCTTTAAAATTCAGAGTTCGCCCAAATGCAAGGCGCGGAAAAAATTTCGCCGCGCCGTATACGTAATGTATATAAGCAAGAAATTTTTACCGCAACGCAGCAGTTGGGATGAAATCTGAATTTTTAAGCAAAAAAATGCCCCCAGCCAAAGGGGGAGGCTGGGGGCAAAGTCTTAACAGAGTCAAGACACACGCTCAGGGAGGAGAAACGTGGAATGATTCACATCATTCACGGAATAAGATAAGAAGCTCCTGAATTAGTTCCAAAGAAAATAACTTTTGTAGGAATAATCATGCAAACACTAGGGCAATACCCACACAAGCGCATGCGGCGCATGCGTCACGATGCCTTTTCGCGGGACATGATGCGTGAGCATGTGCTCACACCATCAGATTTCATTTACCCGGTTTTCGTGCTGGAAGGCAGCAACAAGATCGAGGATGTGAAGTCCATGCCGGGCGTGCAACGCAAAACCCTGGATCTGCTGCTCAAGGATGCCGAGCAATGCGTCAAGCTGGGGATACCGGTGATGGCGATATTCCCGGTGATAGATACCCCTGCGAAGAGTCTTGATGCCCGCGAAGCCTATAATCCGGATGGGCTCGTGCCCCGTGTGGTTGCCGCACTGAAAAAGAACTTTCCGGAACTCGGCGTGATGACAGACATTGCGCTTGACCCCTACACCAGCCACGGGCAAGACGGCTTGATCGATGCTCGCGGCTATGTCCTCAATGATGAAACTGTTGAGGTGCTGGTACAACAGGCTCAAGTCCATGCCACCGCCGGTGCAGACATCGTCGCTCCCTCCGACATGATGGATGGCCGCATCGGTGCGGTGCGGGCGGTACTGGATGCCAACAAACACATCCATACACGTATCATGGCTTACTCGGCCAAGTATGCCTCCAGTTTCTACGGCCCGTTCCGCGATGCCGTCGGTTCCAGCGGCAATCTGGGTACGGGCAACAAATACACCTACCAGATGGATCCGGCCAACTCGGACGAGGCGCTGTGGGAAGTCGGCCTTGATTTGCAGGAAGGTGCGGACATGGTGATGGTCAAGCCGGGTATGCCCTACCTTGATATCGTGCGGCGTGTGAAGGATGAATTCAAAGCGCCGACATTCGTCTATCAGGTCAGCGGCGAATATGCCATGCTCAAGGCAGCCGCCCAGAACGGCTGGCTGAATGAAGAGGCTTGCGTGCTGGAGTCGCTGCTGGCGTTCAAGCGCGCTGGGGCGGATGGAGTGCTGACCTATTTCGCGCTGGATGCGGCAAGGTGGTTGAAGGAAGAGAAGTAACTGGCAAGGCGTGGTTTATTATGGAAACTGAACTACTTATAGCAAACCAATTTTTGGAGCTAAATCAGAATGCCTCTCATAGACTCAATCTCAGACATCGTTGCTAAACTCCGCCAAGGTCGTTTTCCCAATGAGCAATCTATCTCTCAAGGGATCGTTCTTAGGTTACTTCAAGAACTTGGTTGGGATACGTGGGATACAAACCTTGTATGGCCAGAATTTCAAACAGGGGAAGGCCGCGTAGATTTTGCTCTTTGTTATCCTGCCTCCAAGCCGATCATTTTTATTGAAGTTAAACAACCCGGCAGGGCTTCAGATGGAGTTGTGCAAGCCTTACAGTATGCTTTTCACACAGGAGTTCCATTCGTTGTCCTCACTGATGGAAAAACTTGGAGTTTTTATCTGCCTGCAGAACAGGGTAGCTATGAAGATCGTCGCGTTTACAAGCTTGATTTTTTCGAGCGTGAACCTTCCGAAGCAGCCGCTATACTTGAAAGCTACTTGAATCGTTTGCGCGTCGAATCTGGCGAGGCGATTGAAATTGCCAGAAAAGAATACCGCAGCCGCAACCGCCGCGCTCAGGCACGCGCAGCCTTCCCTGAAGCTTGGCGAGAACTGGCAGAAAAAGGCGATGAAACATTGATTGAATTACTTTCTAACACGGTGGAGTCAAAGGCGGGTGTCCGACCTGAAGAGGATGACGTAATATCCTTCATTGGTACACTTATTTCCTCCTCAGTGCCAATACAACCTGTCATTGGAAAAACGAAAGTTCAACCATCTGCTTTTTCCCCATCCATACCAGAGTCACACACTTCCATGTCATCCGGCTCGACTCGAGCCGGCAATCTTCTTTTGCAAGGAAAGTCGTATAGTTACGCCAATGCAAAAGAAGCGATGGTGATTGTTCTGCGTGAGCTGGCTAAAAAAGATCCTACTTTCCTTCAGCGTTGCTCCCAACATCCGAACAACCGTGGGCGCAAGCGTGCTTATATTGCTCGCACACCAGAGGAACTCTATCCAGACCGTCAAGATTTCCATGAACTCCACAAATCTCTTCCCGGAGGATGGATTGTTGCGACTAATCTCAACAACGTTTTGAAAAAGTCTATTATCCGTATGGCTGCTGAGGTAGCAGGCCTTTCTTTTGGACGGGATGTTTCAGTTGATTTTTAGCTTAAGCATAGGTCATGCGGGGTTGGGTCTTGCCTTTTGCTTTTCTTTCCCCTCATCCGCCACCGGGTAGCGCAGGCTGGTCAGGGGATTTCGGCGAGCAAGCTTTGCATAGCCATTCGACTAAGCTGGCAAACGACGCCAGCCAAGTCGCTGGTTATATTTGAGCACGTGGACGCGTAGCGGATCGTGCAAGTTACGCAGCCGCCTGACCAGACGAGCAACGCAGGGAATCCGGAAGGGATGGCGGATTGGGGTCGCCTTTTCTTGGGTTACTTTCTTTTTGGCGAAGCAAAAGAAAGTGACTAGCCGCCGGGCTACCCCCGGCGAAGTTGACTTTGGTCATTCATGCTTCGATCCTTCGACTCCACTACGTTACGCTCAGGACGAACGGACTACTCACATACCTGCCTACATCAACCACCCAATAACGCTTCCACCGCCCCAATATCTGCATGCGTCTCCGGATGCCTGCTGCCGCTGTGACGCGCGTTCTCCGGCAACAAGATGATGTGCATCTGCGTGCCCGATTCACTGGTCAGCGTGTAGCTCGGCACGGTCTCTTCGTGCCCGCCCACTTTTACCCGCCATTCCCCATCCTCAAAATCAATTTTGTGCTTTAGCAGGAACAGCAGAACGGCCTTTGTGTCGTCGCTGAATAACATCAGGTTGACATCGGAGTGTTTGCCGGCCGTCCCGCTCAATACCGAACCGGTCAGGTAGGGATGAAACTCTGCCAGAAGACGCATAGTGGCGAGCGCTTCTTCGCGAAGCTTATAAAGGATTTCGGGGTGGCTGTCTTGCTGGTAGAGCGCGCGATAGCTGTTCAGGGCTTCATCCACTTCCTGATTGCTCGGCAAGTGTTGTGTGTCCGTGGCGCCGAGTTGCCGGGCCGCCTTGCGTTTGGCAAAGGCATGGTCTGTGATGCCATCCTCCGCCATCAGTTTTGCGGCCTGATGCGCCAGTTGCTCGCGCATCAGGTCGCGTCTATGTGCATATTCTCTGGGCGTGCGTTCTCTGTTCATGCCAGTGGTCAGAGCAATTGATCCCTGACAGTGTCGGTCGGTCTTGTTTCTTGGCTGGGGGTGTTGATGGGTCGTTCGGGCGGAACATTTTCCTTATAAAAATAATCGACCCGCGGACTATTGTCATCACGATAACCATTTGCATCGATGTGTACTTCAGCCATACCGTCTGGCATGGTGTAAGTGGCTTCCGGAACATTTTTGAGCACCTTACCCATGTAATCAATCCAGATTGGCAAGGCAGCGCCGCCGCCGGTTTCCCTGTCGCCCAGACTGCGCGGTTGATCGTAGCCCATCCAGGCGATACCGACCACGGTCGGCTGGAAGCCGCAAAACCAGGCATCAATAGAATCGTTTGTGGTGCCGGTCTTGCCGGCCAGGTCTTGCCGGCCAAGTTGCATGGCATGTCTGCCCGTTCCTTCCTTGACCACATCTTGTAGCATGCTGACCATGGTGTAGGCGTTGCGAACATCAATGACCTGTTTTGCGCCATTGCCCGGTATCTCGGGAGTTGCCTGGTAAAGTATGTTGCCATGTGCATCTTCAATGCGCTGAATAAAGTAGGGATTAACGAGATAACCGCCGTTGGCAAATACAGAATAGCCGGTCAACATTTCCATCGGTGTGACGGAACCTGCTCCCAGGGCCATGGTCAGGTAGGCAGGGTACTTGGTCGGATCAAAACCAAACCTCGAAATATAGTCGTGTGCATATTCCGGAGTAATGGATTGCAATATGCGTATTGAAACCAGGTTTTTTGATTTGATCAGACCTTCGCGCATACTCATCGGGCCTTCAAATTTCCCGTCATAGTTCTTCGGCTCCCAGGGCTCGTTGCCGGTTTGTTCCGCATCAAAAATCAACGGCGCATCATTAATTACGGTGGCGGGGGTAAAGCCCTTTTCCAGCGCGGCGGAATATACGAATGGCTTGAAACTTGAGCCGGGTTGACGCCATGCCTGGGTGATGTGGTTGAACTGGTTATGATTGAAATCGAAGCCGCCAACCAGTGAATATATCGCGCCGGTGCGCGGATCGCCGGAGACGAAGGCAGCCTCCACCTGTGGGAGTTGGCTTATTTGCCATATACCCTGGTCGTCTTTGTGTAACCGGATGATAGAGCCGACATTGATACGCTGGTTCAAGGCGACTCTCTTGTTCAAAGCGGCCTGCGCAAAAAGCAAGGCATCCCCGCTAATCTCGACAATTTCCCCGCCCTTGCAATAAGCACGGACCAGTTTGGGTGAAGCTTCGAGAACGACAGCGGGGATCAGGTCATCGCTACTGTCCACATCCTGCAGGGCTTCGTCCAGTTGATCTGTGTTGTTGATGTCGCCGTGCAAATCTACAAAGCCTTCCGGACCGCGGTAGCCCTGGCGGTGGTCGTAATCCAGCACACCCTTCCGGACGGCTTGATAAGCGGCGAGTTGATCCTTGTTCCTGATAGTGGTGTAAACCCTCAGTCCTTGCGTGTAGGCGTCTTCCTGATACTTGTCATATACAGACTGGCGAACCATTTCCGCGAGGTAGTCCGCCTTTACGCTGAATTCCTGGTTGCCGTGCACGGCAACGATGGGTTGTTGTTGCGCTACCTGGTATTGTTCGTCGCTGATGTAGTGCAAATCGTGCATGCGGCGCAGAACGTAAAGCTGGCGAAGTTTGGCGCGCTTCGGGTTGACCACGGGATTATATGCGGAGGGAGCTTTGGGCAGTCCGGCAAGCATGGCCGCTTCCGCAATAGTGACCTGCGAGAGAGGTTTGCCAAAGTAGATTTGAGAAGCCATGGCGAAGCCGTAAGCACGCTGGCCAAGATAAATCTGGTTGATATAAAGCTGCAAGATATCGTCCTTGCTCAAACTGTGTTCGATCTTGAAGGTGAGCAGTACCTCGTTGAATTTGCGGGTCCATGTCTTTTCTTTGGTAAGAAAAAAATTGCGTGCCACTTGCATGGTGATTGTGCTCGCGCCCTGCTTCACGGTGCCGGCGGTGAAATTTGAAAGGGCCGCGCGGATCACGCCCATATAATCTATACCGCCGTGTTCATAGAATCGATCGTCTTCGGCGGCAAGAATGGCATGTTTCATTACATCAGGTACATCCGCTATCTTGACCAGTGCGCGTCGTTCCTCCCCGAATTCACCCAGCAGCGTGCCTTCTGCGCTATAGATGCGCAGCGGAATTTTGGGGCGATAGTCAGTTAGAACCTCCAGCGAAGGCAAGGTCGGATAAGTTGTGATAGCCGCCATGCCGAGCAATATGGTTGGCAGCAAAACAAGGGTGAGCAGGACAAGAATGAGGGGGGGCCAGCGACGTAAAGACATGTACGGTTGTCCGAAAATAATTAACAGTGATATTGTGTTTGTAATTATATCGGGTATGCGGATATAAATAACCCCTAAAAATAGCTTTACACAATTTATGCTTATTGCTAGGATTTAAACCACTTTATACAAATAGAGCGCTAACCGGTCAATGCTTAAAGTAAATTTTGACATCCCGCTGGATTTCCTGTGGGCCAAATCGCCGCCACTGATAGGCGTGGATATCAGCGCGTCATCGGTCAAGATGGTCGAGTTGAGTGCGTTGCCCAAAAAGGGCGGTTATACCATTGAGCGTTACGCGATCGAACTGTTACCCAAAGATGCCATTACTGACGGCAATATCAATAATCTTGAAGTTGTATCTGAATGTATGCAGCGGGCCTGGAAGCGAATGGGCACGCGAATCAGGAACGTAAGCCTGGCATTGCCCGCGGCGTCAGTGATTACCAAGAAGATATTGTTGCCCGGCGGTCTTCGCGAAGAGGATTTGGAATATCAAGTCGAATCCGAAGCCAACCAGTACATTCCGTTTGCGCTGGAAGAGGTTAATCTGGACTTTCAGGTAATTGGCATCGCACCCGAAAATCCCGACGAGCTGGAAGTATTACTGGCGGCTTCCCGCAAGGCGAACGTCGAGGATCGTGTCGCGGCAGCCCAGTTGGCCGGACTGAAAACCGTAGTGATGGATGTCGAGCCTTATGCGGCCGAAATGGCTTTCGAACAAATTAGTGCTCAACTTCCCGAGGCTGCAGTAGACAAGTGTGTGGCGCTGATAGATATTGGTTCGAACGTGATGAACGTCAATGTGTTGCGTAATGGGCAATCGGTATATTCTAGAGACCAGCAAGTGGGTGGCGATCAGTTGACGGAGCAAATACAAAGTGTGTTCGGTTTGTCTGCCGAAGAGGCTGAGTCAGCCAAACGCAATGGCGGATTGCCGGATAACTATGAGGGCGATGTTTTGTCACCTTTCCGTGAAAATGTAGTAACAGAAATCGCGCGGGCTTTACAGTTCTTCTTTACCTCGACGCAATACCATGAAGTGGATTACATCGTGCTCTCAGGCGGGTGCGCAGCATTGCCCGGGTTGGATGACGCTGTGGCAACCCGCACTCAGGTCAGCACCATGGTGGCGAACCCGTTTGCCTTGATGACACTTTCGGGCCGGATCAAGCCTCGTCAATTGCAGACCGATGCGCCATCGTTGATCATCGCTTGTGGACTTGCCATGCGGAGGTTCGATCCATCGTGATACGCATAAACCTTCTGCCGCACCGTGCTGAAAAAAGACGTGCCCGGCAAGTTCAATTTATCGCGCTCAGTGTGGTTTCTGTCGCATTGGCCGGCCTGTTGGTGGGGGCCGTACAGGTCGCGATCGGCACCCAGATATCCTATCAGGACAGACGCAATACATACCTGAAACAAGAAGCGTTGATATTGGACAAGCAAATTGCGGAAATAAAAAAGCTCCGCGAACAAACGCAGTCGTTGCTGGCGCGCAAAAATGTTGTTGAAAACCTGCAAAGCACGCGTTCAGACGTGGTGCACCTGCTGGATCAGATGTTACACATTTTGCCGGATGGCGTGTATCTGAAGTCGCTCCAACAGAGGGGAAATCGAATCGCCCTGGTTGGTTATGCACAGTCAAATGCCCGCGTCTCCACTTTGATGCGGGCGATAGATGATTCTCCCTGGCTGGATTCCGCTACGCTGATAGAAATTCATGCCTCCACTGCGGGAGGCGGACGTATCAATGAATTTTCGTTGAACTTCAACTTGACCAAGCAGCAGAAACCGGTCAGTTCTTCAACCTCCGGCAAACCAGCCGGAGCAAAGCGTTAAGGTGTCATGATGAATCTGGATGACCTGAAAAAAAGTTTGGAAGACCTGAAGAACCTGAATCCCAAGACGCCGGGTGCCTGGCCATGGTCCGCCAAGATTATGACCTTTTCGGCAATGTTCATCGCCGTGGTAGTCGCCGGAGCGTGGTTTATTTGGCAGGATCAATGGGCAACCTTGACCAGAGCAAAGCAGGAGGAAGGCCAATTGAAGGAGACTTACCTGGTTAAAAAAAGAGAAGCAATCAACCTTGACCTGATCAAGAAACAGCTTGTTGAAACCCAGGAATCATTCGGCGCGTTGCTGAAACAACTGCCCAGCAAATCGGAAATGGATGCGTTATTGACCGATATCAATCAGGCGGGCTTGGGGCGTGGGTTGCAATTCGATCTTTTCAAGCCGGGCGCTGAAAAGAAGGAGGGGGCGTTTGCCGAACAACCGATCACCATCAAGGTGGCGGGTAACTATGATGATATCGGGAAATTTTCCAGTGACATAGCGATGCTGCCGCGTATAGTCACGCTAAATGATATATCGATAGTACCCTCGGGCAAAGAGTTGTCCATGAGCGCAACAGCGAAGACTTTCCGCTATCTGGATCCGGCAGAAGTGGCCGCACAGCAGGCGGCCGCGCGTAAGGGGGCGGGAAGAAGATGATAATGAAGCTGATCTATTTTGCGCTGGCTTCGATATTGCTGACAGGGTGCGGCGGCGACGAGTTTCAGGACCTGCACGATTTTGTCAAAAATTCCGGCGCGGATATGCGCGGCAAAATAGAGCCTCCCCCGGAGGTCAAGCCGTATGAATATTTTGCTTACAACAATGAGACAAATTTGCCCGACCCGTTCAAGCCGCGCAAACCGGAATTGCGTTCCGGTGGCGGTACGGGAATAAATCAGCCGGACTTCAATCGTCCCAAAGAAGCTTTGGAGGAATTCCCGCTCGAAAGTCTCAACATGGTCGGTTATCTTTACATGAATAAAGCAGGTTACGCGGTGATACGCGCGCCCGATAAAAAACTGTATCGGGTGAAAGCAGGAAATCATATTGGCATGAACTTTGGTTTGATTGAAGAAGTGACTGAAACCGGGGTCAAAATCAAAGAGACAGTGCAGGACAGTTCCGGTGACTGGACCGAGCGCATGAGCAGCCTGCAGTTAATTGAATGATTAGGAGCAAATAATGAAACAACTTATTTACAGGGCAGTTCAAAATGCTGCCCGGTTTTCGGGGCTGCTCATCGCATTGTTTGCATTTAATGCACAGGCTCAGGCTGTTCCACAGAACAGCATTTCCGCTTTGAGTGTCAGCACCGGTAACGGAGTCACGGTTATCAAGGTCGAATTGGAGAAGCCACTGGCAAGCTTGCCGGCCGGGTTCACCATTAATACCCCGCCTCGCATCGCGTTTGATTTCCCTGATACGGCAAACGGAATGGATAAATCGGTTCAGGATTTCACAGCGGGCGATTTGCGCAGTGCCAATATCGTTCAAGCCGGCAGCCGCACACGCCTGGTGATTAACCTTAATCAAATGCTGACTTACGACAGCAGGATTGTCGGCAACAATCTTCTGATCACCCTGCACGACAAGCCCGCAGATATCGTGGCCAGCAAAACTGCACGTTTCGCCGAGGCAAAACAGGGTACGCAGCAACACGAGCTCCGTGACATAGGTTTTCATCGCGGAAAAAATGGCGAAGGACGCATTGAGGTTGACCTCTCCGATCCCGGTATCGGAATTGACATACGGCAACAGGGCACTGTGCTGATAGTCGACTTCCTTAAAACCAACCTGCCTCAAAATTTGCAGCGCAAACTGGATGTGGTCGATTTTGCAACTCCGGTGCAGGATGTGGATACGTTTGCACAGGGCAACAACGTGCGCATGGTGATCGAACCCAAGGGCAA
>JBBRFZ010000063.1:0-15321 GCA_038241165.1 Burkholderiales bacterium
GAAGGCGTTTATGGAATACATCCCGCTGCGTATGAAGCTGGATCATTTTGCCAATGCACGTTCGATACGCAACGCGCTGGATCGCTCGCGCCTGCGCCAGGCCAACCGACTGTTCGCTGCCAGCGGAAAAAAACTGAACAAGACCGATCTGATCACGATAGAGGCAGAAGATATCGTGCTCAGCCGGGTATTCGGCGAGGCAAATAAGAAATAGCCTTACCTCTGCACGGACATGAAACGTCTAACAATATCCGGTGAACAGCAGTGAATCTACTGCGCGATGTGCCGCCCATCCGCAGCATTCCCCATACGCTGGATGCTGCGCTGTATAACCGCGTCAGGCTCGCGCTGCTGCGCATCAGCAACCCGCTGGAGCTGGAACTGGATAATCTGGCCATCGATCTGGTGCTGGAAAAAACATGCTGGGTTGGATACCACAGTCACCAGACATCGCTGCCACTGATCGCATGGGATGGTTTCGACACAAATCGCAACGCGCTTGATGCGCCAGTCAAATGCATCATGCACCTATATCACTTACATTCATGGCTGCAATCGCCGCGAGTTTTGCAGGCGCTGGACAAGGAATTGCAGTTGCAGTTGTCAGAAAAGTAAGGATGGTGGAACAATGCCTGTGTTCTGTATCTTCGCATATCCACTGTTCAGATATACCTTTTCAAACCTGCTCCATTAGTTATTCATTCGTTCCATTATGACCAACCACTTTATTGCTTAGTGGGTCTGCGTCTGATCGGTACGTTGGCGGCAATCTGATATAATTTCTTGGCAGCAGCACCTTAGGCCAAGTTTCAAGCAGTACAACAATAAGAGGTACCGCTGAGGTACCTCAAAAACGCATAATTCAGAATATAGTGATGGTGCGGCATTCAGTCGATTATTTGACGGAATGCCGCCGAATGAACTTTAACCGTACTTCGCTGGTCTTATCCCCGTCTCAGCATTTACGCATAACATCCAGGAGGCTACAAATGGAACAACAATATATCCCCGCAGCGCAAGTCGGCGCGATATCAGGCTCGCAAAACAAGGTATTGCGCAATACTTACATGATGTTGGCGCTCACCATGGTCCCGACGGTGATTGGCGCATTCTTCGGCATGTCCACCAATTTTTCCTTCATGGCACATCATCCGATCGTCTTCACCCTGATGATGTTCGGTGCGATGATGGGCCTGATGTTCGGCGTCACTGCCATGCGCAACAGCATCTGGGGTGTCGTACTGTTGCTGGCCTTTACCTTTGTCGCCGGATTTTTCCTCGGCCCCATCCTGCAGATGGCGTTGCACCTGAAAAACGGCGCGCAACTGGTGGGCATGGCGGCAGGCGGAACCGGGATCATCTTCTTCAGCCTGGCGACGCTGGCCACCGTCAGCAAACGCGATTTCAGCTTCATGGGCAAGTTCCTGTTCATCGGCCTGATCCTGCTGATCGTCGCTTCCCTGGCCAACATGTTCTTCCAGGTTCCCGCACTGGCGCTGACCATCTCCGCGATCGCAGTACTGATCTTTTCGGCTTACATTCTGTATGACATCAGCCAGATCGTGAAAGGTGGCCAGACCAACTATGTAATGGCGACAATGGGTTTGTATCTGGACATCTACAATATCTTCATCAACCTGCTGAGCCTGCTGATGGCATTCAGCGGCGAACGCGATTAACCAGGCTACAGCAACATAAAAAAGGCGACCCCCGGGTCGCCTTTTTTACGCCCCCAGTTCAAGCGGACAGCTCTGAATCGATCTCAACGAATTCCAGGCTTGCGCTGGTCGGGACGCAGGTGCGGTCCCAGCATTTCCTCGGCGGTATCACCATTCACCGGTTGGTCGGCACCATCGACCAGCGGCTGGTTGTAATCATTCCAGCCGCGCACGCCGCTCTTGAGCGAAACCACGCCGGTATAGCCCATCTGCTGCATCACGTCGGCAACCAGGGCTGAACGATAACCGGAGCGGCAGATCACCACGATATCCAGTTCACGGCCGGCGGCAAGCAAGGGCAGGGTCTCGTCGAAATCCCATTCGCAGGATTGTTCCAGTATCCCGCGCGGCACGTTGATCGCGCCGGGAATATGCAGCGCGGCATACTCTGCCGGTTCGCGCACATCGAGGAGCACAGGCTCCCTGCCCGCGGCCAGCAGTTTGCTCAGGTCCCATGGCTGGATTTCCTTCACGCGCGTGAACGCGTCGGCTACCAGGTCGGTGTAGCGTTTCATGCGTGTTCCTTCACAAACAAGGCTATGGACTCTACATGCGAGGTATGCGGAAACATGTTCATCACCCCCGCGGATTTCAGTATGTAGCCGCGCTGCACAAGTTCGGCGGCATCGCGTGCCAGTGTGCCCGGGTTGCAGGAAACGTAAACAATCCGGAGCGGGGCATTTTCGCCGCCCAGTGACTTCACCAACTCCAGCGCACCGTCGCGCGGCGGATCGATCAGCAGCTTGTCGAATTGTCCCAGCTCGGCAAATCCCGCTTCCGTGATCGCAAACAGGTTTAACGCTGCAAATTTCGCGTTGCCGGACAGGCCGTTCAATTCGGCATTCTGTTTGGCGCGCACCACCAGAGTTTCGCTGCCCTCGATGCCCAGCACCCGCGCGCCACTGCGCGCGATGGGCAGCGTGAAGTTGCCCAGACCGCAGAAAAAATCGGCGATGTGTTCGCCCGGTTGCGGGTCGAGCAAGCGCATCGCGCGGCTGATCATCACCCGGTTCAGCGCGCTGTTTACCTGGGTGAATTCGCTCGGCGCGAACGGCATGGTGATGCCGAATTCCGGCAGACTGTAACTGAGCGGCGGCACGGACACGTTACCGCGCAGCGGCAGACTGCGGGTAGTGCCGCCAGCAGCCCCTGCACTGCTCTCTGTGTTCATCAGTCCTGACGGGGGCTGCTGTGAGGTTGGCGGGTGAAACGGCGCAATGGTGTCGTAGCCACCGGTCTGCAACCAGAACTGGATACCGTGCCGGTCGGCAAAGGCGCGCAACGCGACTTCATCTTCGCTGCTGGGCGCATCCATAACGCGCAGTACCAGCACATCGACATGATCGCCCACCGCCACTTCGATCTGCGGCACACGATCACGGATCGATAAACCGCTCACCAGGTCGGCCAGCAACGGCAGGAGGCCGGCGATCTTCGGCGCGAGAACCTCGCAGTGCTGCATGTCGGCCACAAAACTGCTGCGTCTTTCGTGAAAGCCGACCAGCGTCTTGCCCTTCTTGATCACATGCCTGACCGAAAGACGCGCGCGTTCCCGATAACCCCAGGCCTGTCCGTAGATCGGGCGCAATATGGTTTCCGCCCTGACCTTGCCGATATGCCACAGGCTATCTTCGAGGATGCGCTGTTTGACCGCGACCTGCGCCCTGGCGTCCAGATGCTGCATCGAGCAACCGCCGCACACGCCGAAATGCGCACACTTGGGCTGCACCCGCATGGACGAGGATTTGTGTATCTGCGTGACCTGCGCCAATTCGAACGAGGCCTTCTTGCGGTACGAACTATAGCTGACCGATTCGCCGGTCAGCGCGCCCTCGATGAAGATCACCTTGCCTTCGAAACGCGCGACGCCGCGGCCTTCCTGGTCAAGTGATTCGACAATGACGGAGTTTTGTTGCGAAATTTTTTCAGACATAAGGGAAACTTTCATCACACGTAGGAACGGGCCATACCTGCGACCAATATACCCCGTTCGCCCTGAGCTTGTCGAAGGGTCGCGGGCATGGCCCGTTCCTACAGGGAGGCTATTTTGTGACCGGCCATGCGGCCAGAAATTCCTGCCAGTGTGGTTGATCGAGTTTGGTCAGTTCGCCGCGCACCAGATCGCATTCCTGCTTGTATCGTGCATGCGTCAACACGCCGCGCATCAATTGGAAACGCGCAAACACCAGATATGTGTTGGCCACATCGGTCTCGCAATAGTTGCGGATCTCTTCCAGCTTGCCCTGCTGATACGCTTCCCACACCTTGCTGCCATCCATGCCCAGTTTGCCGGGAAAGCCGATCAGTTTGGCCAGTTCATCCAGCGGGGCGTTTGCACGGCCGCCATACATCGCCAACAGATCCATCAGATCGAGATGGCGCGTATGGTAACGGCTGATGTAATTGTTCCACTTGAACTCCCTGTCGTCCTCGCCCATGTCCCAGTAACGCGCACACTGAACGCCGTGGATCAGTCCGCGATAGTGCAGCACCGGCAGATCAAAGCCGCTGCCGTTCCACGACACGATTTGCGGGGTATATTTGTCGATACCGTCGAAGAAGCGCTGAATAATGGAACCTTCATCTTCATGCAGATCACCGAGCGACCAGACCTTGAAGTTGTCGCCCTCACGCAGCGCGCAGGAAATCGCCACCACACGTTGCAGATGGTGCGGCATGAAGTCACTGCCGGTTTTCTGGCGACGCAACTGGAAGGCCATCTCGGCCACTTCCGCATCGCTGACGCGCGCATCCAGTTCATGCAGGGCGCGCAACCCGGCAACGTCGGGAACGGTTTCTATATCAAAAACGAGCGTGGGATTCATGGAATGATTGCCGGCAAGATTTCATAAGGGCGAATTGTTGCACAAACAGTCCGGGCATGGGTACGGACTGCAAGTCCGCGCAGCTCGCGAACGCCAGATACAAGTTAACCGGCGGGTTCAACGTATCCATGCAAAACCCCCGGGGCTTCCCGGTGGTTCAGTGATGGAAACGCCAGCTTCTCTGTTTTTCCTAGGCGTAGTTCTTCGCCACGAAATCCCAGTTAACCAGATTATTCAGGAAAGTCTCGACGAACTTGGGACGCATGTTGCGGTAATCGATGTAATAGGCGTGCTCCCAAACGTCCACGCACAGCAACGCCTTGTCGCCGGTGGTCAGCGGTGTTCCGGCAGCGCCCATGTTGACGATATCCAGGCTGCCGTCGGCTTTCTTCACCAGCCAGGTCCAGCCGGAACCGAAGTTGCCCACAGCAGAGGTTTGAAACGCTTTTTTCAATTCGTCGAGGCTGCCCCACTTCTTGTTGATCGCATCGGCCAGCTTACCGCCCGGGGTGCCGCCGCCATTCGGCTTCATGCAATGCCAGAAAAAAGTGTGGTTAGAGACCTGGGCTGCATTGTTGTAAATGCCGCCGGCAGGGGCCTTCTTGATGATCGCTTCCAGGTCGAGTGCCTCGTACTCGGTACCCTTGATCAGGTTGTTCAGGTTGGTGACATAAGCCTGATGGTGTTTGGCGTAATGATATTCGAAGGTTTCCTTGGACATGTGCGGTTGCAGCGCATCCGTTGCGTAGGGAAGTGCAGGCAGTTTGTGTTCCATTTTTTATTCTCCAGTGTCGATCAGGCGGACGTTGATTCTAGCCAATCGCCACTAGACAATCAATGATTGATGCAGATTGGACATAGTGAGATCATGGGTATTCGACTACCATGATGAGTAGCCGCATAGTGCGCGCCTGATTCAATCCGATCTGCCGGTAGCGGGCCGGTTGACGCGAACGTCTGGCGCCGGAAGGAAAACAGATGAATACCTGGTTCACAAAAAATCTCGGTGATGCGATGCTGGCAGGAGAATCGCTGGAACATGCCAAAACGCTTTTCTTGTCAGCATACGAACAGGCGGAAAATGCCAACGGAATGGCCCTGTACTTTCGTCACGAATCAGAAGGGCATCTCCACTGTGAAGTCAAAATCTACTTCACTCCCGCATCGGCCCGGGTGGCGAAAGCGCTTGAGGCGACCCCCTGCAGCAAGCCTTCGCCGGACAGCCTGGGCTTGCTGGCCGGTTCGGAAGCATCCTGGTCAGCTTTGTTTCCGTGAGCGGTGTTAAATTCCGGCGACGCCAGCCATCGTGCCGGACAAAGGCCGCATCCCGGTGCCCTGCGGTCGGCTGACACTTTTCACGTTACCCACAATCAAGGAACAAACCAATGAATACCGAAAAATATAAAGCGGGAATGGCGGCAAGACGGGAAGTTCTGGGCGATGAGCATGTAGACAGGGCTATTGCCGGCGCCACTGATTTTACAAAACCTTTGCAAGACATGGTGACTGAAAATTGCTGGGGTGAAGTATGGACGCGGGGGGTACTGACGAAGAAAACACGAAGCCTGATAACCATTGCAACTCTGGCTGCACTCAAAGCCCCGGCAGAATTGAAGGGTCATGTTCTTGGCGCATTGCGTAACGGCTGTACGGTTGAGGAAATACAGGAAGTTCTGCTTCAGTCCACAGTCTATTGCGGAGTGCCTTCAGGTATCGACGCTTTCAGGGCGGCAAAGGAAGTTATTGAAATTTGGCAAAAAACCGCCAATGGCTAGCAACAAGGCGGGGTCGCAAGCAGTTCCATTCAATGAGAATGGGACAATTCGCTATGGATACAGGCCGCGCCGGTCGCGCGCTGCCAATACACGGGTGCAGGCGATAATAAAGGCGGCGGTACGCAGCGACACCTTGCGCTCTGTGGCCAGTACGGCCACTGCATGAAATGCAGCCGACATGATTTTTTCCAGCCGGTCATTGATCTCCTGCTCGCTCCAGAAAAAGCTCGAAAAATCCTGCACCCACTCGAAATAGCTGACCGTCACGCCCCCGGCATTGGCAATCACATCCGGCACCACTATGATGCCGCGCGCAGCGAGTACATCATCAGCTTCCGGCAGCGTCGGGCCATTGGCGCCTTCGACGATGATCTTGGTATCGAGCCGTTCTGCGAGCTCCGCATCGATCTGCCCCTCGAGTGCTGCCGGTACCAGATAATCGCTGGGCATGAGCCAGAAATCATTCGCACTGATAACTTCTACTTCAGGCATGTCGACTAGCCTGCCGCCGGTTTTGACCAATGCAATGGCAGCCTCGACATTTATACCGGCCGGATTGGCCACACTGCCGCTGGCATCCTGGAGCGCCACGATGCGCGCACCGGCCGCAGCAAAACATTGCGCTGCCACCGAACCCACATTGCCGAAGCCCTGTATCACCACGCGGGCATCCTTCATTGCCACGCCCTGAAGCAAACCTGCTTCGCGCGCCGTAACAAAAACACCGCGCCCGGTAGCCTCGCGACGACCCAGGCTGCCGCCCAAGCTGATAGGCTTGCCGGTCACGACGCCGGATATTGTGGCACCCTGATTGACAGAATAAGTATCCATCATCCATGCCATGGTCTGTTCGTTGGTGCCTACATCCGGTGCCGGAATGTCCTTGTGCGGGCCGATAAGAATGCCGATCTCGGAAGTATAGCGACGCGTCAGCCGCTCCAGCTCTGTTGTCGACAACAATGCCGGATCTACCCGCACGCCTCCTTTGGCACCCCCGAATGGCAGGTTCAAGGCTGCACATTTGACGGTCATCCAGCCTGACAGGGCCATGACTTCATTCATGGTCACACTTGGATGAAAACGCACACCGCCCTTGCCGGGACCGCGCGATAGATTGTGATGGACCCGATACCCTTCGAAATGTGCCAGCGTACCGTCATCGAGCTGGATCGGTATGCCGACATAGAGCGCACGTTTCGGATGCTTCAGCGTTTCCAGCCAGTAGCCGAGTTTTCCGAGGTGCGGTGCAACACGGTCGATCTGTTCGATGAAACTGGCCCAGGGTTGGGGCTTTGCTGGGTCGAGTAATGACAGCATCTTGCTGGTCGTGGCATCTGTAATCATTTCTTTCCTCCTCATCTGCCCGACAGGGCTTTGGATTTAATTTTCCGCACTGCCGAATGAATATATCCGGCTATGCAACACCGCCTCGATCAGCATGCGCACGAACGTTTTCAGCCGTCTGTCCAAACAGGATCTTCTTGTTTTCCTCGGTCATCGCGGGTTGTTTCGAATACGGCTGGGCTTTTGCATAGGCGCTAACCGTAGCCGGTCGATTGCCGATCGCCTGGAACCAGCGTTTAACGTTTGGAAATTCGTCCAGATTCTGCTGTTGAGCCTTCCAGGATGCGATCCAGGGGTAGGCCGCCATATCCGCAATCGTATAGTCATCACCCGCAATGAACTCCCGTCCGGCCAGCCGGTGATCGAGGACGGCATACAGACGATTGGTCTCTTTCACGTAACGGTCGATCGCGTAGGGAATTTTTTCCGGGGCATAGTTGGAGAAATGATGATTCTGCCCGGCCATCGGACCCAGACCGCCAACCTGCCAACACAACCATTCCAGTACGGTCTTGCGGCCTCGCAGATCCTTGGGTAACAGCTTCCCCGTTTTCTCGGCCAGATAAACCAGTATTGCGCCCGACTCGAATACCGATATGGCATCGCCCCCGTCCGATGGAGCGTGATCCACGATTGTCGGCATCTTGTTGTTGGGGCTGATCTTGAGGAACTCGGGCTTGAATTGATCACCCGTGCCTATGTTTACCGGGATGATCCGGTACTCCAGTCCGGTTTCTTCCAGGAACAGGGTAATCTTGTGTCCGTTCGGCGTGGGCCAATAATACAGGTCGATCATTGCGGCTTCCTTTTTTCAATGAGGTGAAAAAACCAGGGGCACGACATGACATACCGCCGTGCATGTCCGGCAATCGTTGCTACCGGTTAAAAACCGGATCGCGTGGATCGGACAAACCTCTGCGTCACTCGTTCAATTATGTGCTGATTGCAACATTTTGTCATCGCGCTCATTGCATCACTTCATCAGTAAATGCATGGCACAAATCAGATCACACCTCACACAACACTCCATCGGAAAACAGTAGCGCGCAGCGGATTTTCTTGCCCGCATACACCGATTGCATGGCGCTTCGATATTCCGCCATCTGCGCACGGTACGGTGCAGGGTCGGCAGCTTCACCGGTCTTGTAATCCAGTATCCACACCTCTTCGTCGAACTCCACCAAGCGATCAATGCGCTTGATCTCGCCGTGCGCATTGACATAAGGTATTTCATTATTCGCACTACGATAGTATTGCGGGTCGAAAAAGTGTTGCAGCGCTGTTTGCCCAAGCAGCGTCTGTGCCTGTTGCCACAGATCATCCATTTCTTCCGCCGGAATGCCGCAGCGCACCTGGACGACAGTTTTTTCATTAGTGCCATTGGGCGGCGTCAAATATTGCAGCAGCGCGTGCAACCAGATGCCGCGCTGCTGTTGAACCGTGGTGCGGGTGACGCGTTTTCCTGTGAGCATAAGGCTGGGCAAAGCCACTGCCGGTTTGGCAACTTCGCCCGGCTGACCGGTGATCGGAGAGAATGTGACATGCCGCAAGGGGTTTTCCTGCTCGCTCACGGCAGCAGCGATGCGGTCGTACCACGAAGGCGACGACTTCTTCAGCTCTTTCTCTTCGCCCTTTCCGCTGCCGCTGACAATCAGCGCCTGCTGTGCGCGGGTCATCGCGACGTAGAGCAGGTTCATCTCCTCGCGTGCCTGTTGCGCGGCATCTGCCTCGAACAGCGGCGCTCGTTTTTTTCCACGCGAGGCCTGGTCGGCATACATCGAAAAGTGCAGCGGCTTTTGTTCAAGCGTAGCGAGGGTGACACGGTGTGCGCCAGCGTCGGGTGCGGGAACCCTCGCCCGATCACCTTCACTGCTTGGACGGGTTTCGATGCTCTTTACGGTGATCGGCCAATCGAGCAGCACGTCGTTGCCTTCGCGGTGCTTGCCTTCCGCGTTCGCATCCAGTAGCCAGACAATGGGCGCCTCCAGTCCCTTGGCTTCGTGCACGGTATAGATGCGCACCGCGTTGCCCACGCTGCCGAGTTTGCCTTCGTCCGGCGCATTGTCACGGCTGTCTCGCAATTCGCGCAACTCCTGCAAGAAACGCGGCAGGCTGGGGTAACGCCCCGCATCCACGCTCAACGCGATCTCCATGAAGGCGTGCAGATTGGCCTTGACCTTGGCGCGCATCTCGGGCGGCAGCACGGCGACATAACGCGCCAGCACATCGCCCTCGAAATAGACACGGTCGAGCAGATCGTGCACCGGCAGTTTGTCAGCGAGCGCGAGCCAGTTTTCCAGCAATTCGCGTGCACGTTGCAAGCGGGCCGAAGGTTCATCGAGATTTTGCAGACGAGGCCACCAGTTTTCAGGCGCAAGATGCAAGGTGCAAGATGCAAGTTGACCCTCCCCTTGTTCCTTGCCCTTTTCCTCTTGCACCTTGCATCTTGCCCCTTGCACCTCGTTTCCCGCTTCTGCAAGTTGCATCAGGTCCCCATCGCTGCACGCGAAGATCGGTGAGCGCAGCACCTGTGCCAGCGCGAGATTGGCAAATGGCGTGATCAGGAACATCAGCAGCGCCTGCACGTCTTCCGCTTCCAGTGTGTCGAGCAGGCCGCCGCGCCGCGAGCTGATGAAGGGAATATGTTTGGCGCGCAGGGCTTCTTCGTATATGGCGAGATGGGTGCGTCCGCGTACCAGCACCATGATGTCGCCATAAGTGGCGCGGCGTTCGATAGTCGCCTCGCGTACCGACCAGCCGCTGACGATGCTTTGCAGAGTCTCGGCAAATCGCATGGCTTCTTTGTGGCGTGCACCCTCTCCCGCTTCATGTCTCTTTGTGGTCAGTGGGTCCCTCAGAACAAGGGCGTTGTTCTCTTCTGCCGACGCTGTGCTTTGATCGGTTTCCTCGAGCGGCAGCACCATCACGTGGCCGGGCAGATCATGCTGATGGGTCTTGTGCTCGGCGAACTCGAAACCGTCAGGTTGTTCGCGGAACACCGCATTGACCGTCTCGATGATCGGCAAGGCATTGCGACGGGTCTGATTGTTGTGCAGCTCGTGCGCCGCGAAATTTTCCTTCAGATATTCCCTTGCCACGCCGAACAACCGCGCATCGGCACGGCGGAAGCGGTAGATGGACTGTTTGGGGTCGCCGACGATGAACACGGTGGGTTGCGTATCCACTGCCACCGCCGCGTCGAACCACGCACGCAGGATCTGCCATTGTAGCGGGTTGGTGTCCTGGAACTCATCCAGAAGTACATGACGGTAGCGACTGTCGAGCTTGTATTGCATGGTCTCGGCGTGTTCGCTGTTTTGCAGCAGGCGGCATAACTGCCATTCCAGATCGGAGAAATCCATCTGCTGCTTTTGCTGCTTGAGCGACTGATAGCGTTCCAGCAATGCCGCGCCGCAATGCAACACCGCCTCGTTCAGACGATAGGCCTGCTGCTCGGCGAGGGTATCGCGCACTTTCTGCAACGTGTCGAACAATGCATCGCGCGTCAGCAAAAAGGCTTCCGCATCCTGATTTTTGGTCGGCTTGAAACTGCGCGGCTCGCCCGCCTGGGTGAACAACAGCGGTTTCAATAAGTCGAATCGAGCCTCCGGCGCCGTATCCGTCCACGCTATTTCAAGTTCCCCGGCTTTATCCTGCTGCGTTTTCGTGCCATTACCGGCAAGCTGCCGAACGAATGCGAACAGCACTTCTTCGCTGTTGCCGCACATGCCCCAATCGGCGACCGGATCGAAATTCATCTCCACGTCGAGGTCGCTGCGCAGATTGTCCAGCGCAAAGGTCAGCGTATCTGCCTGCCCCTGGGTGTAGGCCCACCATTCGGCGCGCTTGGCGAGGAAGTTGAACAGCAGTTTGCGCGTGTTGTACAGGCCGCACTCGCCGAACAGCCATTGCATGTGCTGCGACGCAATACCATCCGGCTGCTTGCGCATCTGTTCCAGCAATTCCTCCCAGGCTTCTTCCTGCTCGCTGCCCGGTCGTTCCAGCAATGTCATGCCCTGCATCACGTCGGCATTCAGCGGCGCACGCTGCATCACCTGCATAAACCAGCCGTGGAAAGTACTGATGGTGATGCCGGGCTGTGCAAGCAACACCGTGGCATAAAGATCACGCGCGCGCTGCAACAGCTCGTCGCTCAGCTCCGGCAAACCGCGTGCGGCCAGGAAGTCGCGCACGAATGCATCATCCTGCATCGCCAGGTCGCGCAGATTATCCTGCAAACGCGCCCGCATCTCCTGGGCCGCCTTGCGCGTGAAGGTGATCGCCAATATCTGCGAGGGCTGTGCGCCATCCAGCAACAGGCGCACGATGCGCGACACCAGCAGCCAGGTCTTGCCGCTGCCGGCACAGGCTTCGACCACGATACTGCGACGGGGGTCGAGGGCGATGGGGTTGGTCATTGCCACTCACCTTTCCTGCAAATGCCGCGCACTTCGCAATACTGGCAAGCCTGCTCGACGCCATTCGCCGGCAGTCCTGCGCCACTGCGGATATTTGCCATCACCTGCACCAGCCGCTCCACATTGAGCTGCGCCAGTTGCGGGACATCCTGCGCCGGTTCCACCAGTTTCACGATCCCATTTTCGATGCTGACGAATGCGGCATCCGCTGCCTCATGTGCGTAGGCATAGCAAGCCAGTTGCACGTCTTCACCCGGCTCGCGCAATTTGTTGCGCAACACCTGATCGCTCTGTGTCTTGTAATCAAGGACTCTTTTTTCTTCACCCCGTGCATCCAGCCGGTCGATACGGCCGCGCAACCGTATGCCTTCGAGTTGCCAATCGAATTCGCTCTCGGCTTCGGCATAGCGCCAGCCCTGCGCTTCGTTGTTTGCCTGCCAGGCCAGATAGGCGGGCAGGGACTTGTACCAGCGCGCCAGCCAGGCGCGGGCAGCAAAATCCTGCGCCAGCAGGTCGGCAAAGATATCTTCGCTAATGCGGCGCAGGGCGGCTTCCATTTCATCGGCAGCTTGTTCACTGACGCGCGGATAGCGCTCATGGAAACGTCGCAGGATGTCGTGCACACGCTCACCATAGTCGCGCTTCTCGATGGCTTCCTGCACTTCGTCGAGTTCGTTGAGGCGCAGGATGTAGCGCGCGTGGAACTGGTAGGGACAGGCGACCAGGCTGTTGTAGGCGCTGATCGAAACCCCCGGCGGCACCATTACGGAAGACACCGATGGTATCGGTTGCACTGCACGCGACAACTCGACCGCGCGCGCGTCTTCCGCCGCAAGCAATCCTTCCAGCTCGTGCTCGCACAGATCGTCACCATGCGCCATCTCATGGTAATCGCGCAGCATCTGCAGCCAGGGACTCAGCAGCCCCTGTTCGCCGTTCTTCTCCTTCTGCCAGGTGACCAGCACGCAATCGTTGAGCGCCAGCAAGGCCAGCAGGTCGTCACGCTGCCGCGCCGCGCGGCTGCCGCGGGTGGGCAGGTTGAGGCTGCTGCGCACCGCGTCGTTGAACCAGCGCCCGCCGTCCGCCGCGCTCGGCAGATGCTCGGCATCGCAACCGAGCAGCAACACCGCATCGAAAGCACGCCAGCGAGTACCTTTAAGCTCCGTAATTCGGACAGTGCTATCGATGCCGGTGTCCTGGTAGGTCTCAGTGTCGAACTGTTGTGCCAACCAGCGCCACCATTCGGCAAAACGATAGCGGCCTTCATCACCCGCCAATTCCTGCTGCCATATCGCCAGTGCAGCCAGCAACTTTGCGCCCGCATCATCCCCTTGCAGCCCCTTGTCGATGCCCAGCACACTCAGACTCTCGTCCAATGCCAGCAACCATTCGGATAATGTCAGGCGCTTGTTCTGCTCCAATATCGCGGCAGCCAGGCGCAGACGAACGAGCAGCTGATGCAACAACGACTCGCGTTCGGCCAAAGTGATGAATTTTTTCAGTCCCGAAACTACGCCCTGTTCGCGCAGCAGTTGTTCCAGTTGATACACCATTGCCTTGCGCTCGCCGACAGTGATGTCGGCAAAGATGAATGGTGACTTGAGCAGGTCGAGCAAATCATGGTGATAAAAATCGCTTTGCAGCACAGTGAACCAGCGTTCAAGCACCGTGCTCACTGACAACGTGGAGAATTTCCAGCCTGCTTCATCCGCCACCAACACCTCTGCACGCTCCAGCAGGGCACGCACGCGCCGTGCCACCACACGATTCTGGGCAACGATGGCAATGTCGCGCTTGCCTTGCTGTAGCCACAGACGCACCTGCATCGCGGCAGCGTGAGCTTCCTGCTCTAGGGTGGTTGCGGCAAAGAATTGTAATTTTCCATTAAGCGACGACGAACTTTGCAAATTTGTCGTTGTCATCTCTCGCAGATCGAATACCGTCACTACTGCACGTTGCGCATATTCATCGAGGAAGCGTTGTTCAAGCGCATCACAGTCAGAAGTACGCAGCACATACAACGGTTTGTCAGCTTGCATCGCTAGTTTCGCCAATCGTTGCTGGTACGCGCGCGCCTTGTCCAGTTCGGCGCCGCTTTGCATCGCGTGCCACAGCTCGAACACCAGTCGCGCTTCCAGTTGCAATGCGCTGTTCTGCCGCGACTGGTAGGCCTGCTGCACGGCTGCGGCGAAGGCATCCACATCGTCCGGTAATTCGTCGAGCGAGTAAGTGAGTTCGTCGAACAGGGTCAGCAATTCCTGCGTCATGCTCCACAGGTCGGCCTTATCGAACCACTTCTGCTTGCGCAGATGCTGGTACAACAAGGCTTGGCGTTGGTTGTCCGTGGTCAGCGGCGCATCGAGCGGTATACGCTGCACCCAGTCACCGAGGGTGACCATCTGCGGCAGCAACAAAGCGGGCAGACTGGCCGCGGCGCTTAATGCCTGCGCCAGCGGCTGTGCCACATGGTAATTGGGCAACAGGATCGTTGCACCGCGCAGATCGGGCAGGTCCTGCGCGTGGCAGGACAGGATATGGTTTGCTGCTTTATTATAAAAAGCGGTACTCAATGAGAATCCGGCACAACATCACGGGCGCGCAGTTGTGAAAAGGCCTCTCAGCGCTCAAGGAGATTCAGCTTGTCCTTGACCTTGGCCCACTCATCGGCATCGGCTGGCGGGTCGATCTTTTCGACGATGACTTTCCAGGTTTTGGACAACTCGGCATTCAGTGCGATGAAATGGCGCTGATTTTCAGGCAAATCATCCTCGGCATAGATCGCCTCTACCGGGCATTCCGCCACGCACAGGGTGCAATCGATGCACTCATCCGGGTCAATCACCAGAAAATTCGGTCCTGCGTGGAAACAATCCACCGGGCACACTTCCACACAGTCGGTGTATTTGCATTTGATGCAAGATTCGGAAACGACATAAGCCATGGCAAAACTCCATTAATCAACAACGCGGCATTTTAACAGAGCTTGCAATAATTAATTCACTTCACATAAAAGCCGTTTTTGGTTAGGATGCTACTTGAAATCCAGCGACCCACCCTGTCGCCAGTTGCATACCGAACTTACCCACACAATAGCGAGAACCAACCATGAGCGAACATATACATTACGTATCCGATGCCACCTTTGAAGCCGAAGTCGTGCAGGCACCCCTGCCGGTGCTGGTCGATTACTGGGCTGAGTGGTGCGGTCCGTGCCGCATGATCGCGCCTATTCTCGAGGAGG
>JBBRFZ010000064.1:0-15124 GCA_038241165.1 Burkholderiales bacterium
GATGGTATGTATTCCAGCCCCAGCTTGACCAGTCCGTTCGTGATCTGTTTCATGCCGCGCTGGTTCAGCGCAAAAGTCTGCCGCACGAAATCCGTATCCTGGATCGCTGCCACCGCCGCTGCCTGCGCCAGGCTGTTGACATTGAACGGTTGGCGCACCCGGTTCAGCATGTCCATCACCCGGGCATCACCGAGAGCATAGCCGACGCGCAACGAAGCCAGGCCGTAAGCCTTGGAGAAAGTTCGCGAAATAATAAGATTCGGGTGGTCCTTAAGCCAGTTGACGCTGTCATAACGGCATTCCACAGGCAGATATTCGTTGTAGGCCTCATCCAGCACCACCAGGGTAGTGGCAGGCAGCGCGCGCAGAAACTCATGCAGCGCGGCGCCGGACACAAATGTCCCGGTCGGATTGTTGGGGTTGGCGACGAAGATCATCTTTGCGCCCTGCTCCACTGCCGCCTTGCGCATCGCATCCAGATCATGGCCGAATTCTTTGGCTGCAACACTGATGCCGACTGCGCCGACCGCCTGGGTCGCCAGCGAATACACGGCGAATGAGTGATCCGAGTAAACCACCCTGTCGCCGACGGTCAGAAATGCACGCGCCGACAATTCCAGCAGATCGTTGGAACCGTTGCCCGGCACGACCTGTTCATGCGTCACTCCATAATGTTTGGCCAATGCATCTTTCAGTGCAAAAGCGTTGCCATCCGGATACAGGCCGATGTCATCCAGCGCGGCGCGTGCTGCGGCAATCGCCCTGGGGCTTGCGCCAAGCGGGTTTTCGTTCGAGGCCAGTTTCACGATACCGGTGATACCCAGCTCGCGTTCCAGTTCCGAGATCGGCTTGCCGCCCTGGTAAGGCGCGATGGCGCGTATGTACGCCGGAGCCAATTCTCTGTAGTTCATATCCTGCTTGCGGGAGTAATCAATTAAAAAGCGACCGGGTATGAACCCAGCACTTTGACGAAAGCCGCCATTTTCCGGAGTTCGTCCAACGCGGCGGCCACCTTGACATCTTCCTGATGGCCTTCGATATCCATGTAGAACACATATTCCCAAAGCCCCGAACGCGCCGGGCGCGATTCGAACTTGGTCATACTGACCCCGTGTTTGGCCAGCGGCACCAGCAGATCATGCACCGCGCCGGGACGATTTGCTGCTGACATCACCAGCGATGTTTTGTCTTTGCCGGAGGGTGCGACCTGCTGATTTCCCAACACCAGGAAGCGCGTGGTATTTTTTGGATCATCCTCAATATTTTCTGTAATAACATTTAATTCCAATTGTGCCGCATTCTGAATTCCGGCAATTGCAGCCGAATCGTGCGGATGGTTTGCTGCCTGAAGCGCGGCCTCGGAATTGCTTGAAAGCGGGTTACGTATTGCCTTCGGCAGGTTCTTGTTAAGCCAATCCTGACACTGGGCCAGTGACTGCGGATGCGAATATATGGTTTTAATCGAATCCAGATCGGTACATCGGGAGAGCAGGCACTGGTGGACAGGCAGGATCACTTCGCCGCATATCTGCAGCGTGCTTTGCATCAGGAGATCCAGCGTGCGTCCGACCGCACCTTCGGAAGAGTTCTCAACCGGCACCACGCCGTAATGGGCTGCGCCGCTTGACACGTCACGGAACACCTCGTCTATGGTCGCGCACGAGTGCTCCTGTATCGCGCTGCCGAAACGTTTCAGCGCCGCAGCCTCGGTGAAGGTGCCTTCCGGTCCGAGATAGGCGACCTTCAACTGCGCTTCCAGGGCGCGGCATTGCGATATGATTTCCGTGAACAACCGGACAACAGCGGCATTGCTCAATGGTCCGCTATTTTGCTCCTGCAGGCGCTGCATCACCTGGGCCTCGCGCTCCGGGCGCAGCACCACGCCATCCTCTTTTTGATGGCCGACCTGCTGCGCCAGCGCGGCACGCCGATTGGCGAGTATCAACAATTCGTCATCCAGCCTGTCGATCTGTTCGCGGAGTTGGTCTAATTTCTCGCTCATGATTGCTTGGTGTTCGGGTTCACGTTTAAAGTTCTTTCAGCAAGGGCAGATCGCGCACCATCAACACGCCCGGAATAGCCGCGATCTGCGCGATCAGTTTAGCGGGAAATGCGTTGTCTGTATCTACCAGCGTATAAGCCATTTCACCGCGCGACTTGTTCATCATGTTGTGGATGTTGATTCCAGCGGCGGCCAGCGTGGTGGAAATCTGTCCCAGCATGTTCGGCACATTGCTGTTGGCGATCGCCAGGCGAAAAGCCGATTCACGCGACATGTTGACGTTGGGGAAATTGACCGTGTTGGCAACATTGCCGTGTTCCAGATAATCGCGCAGCTGGTCAGCCACCATCACCGCACAGTTGTCTTCCGCTTCCCGCGTGGACGCGCCCAGATGCGGCAGCGCGATCACGCCGGGATTGTTCTGTGTCTTGGTGGTCGGAAAATCGCACACGTAGCAGCGCACATGCTTGCTTGCCAGTCCGGCCAATATCGCATCTTCATTGACGATCGCGTCGCGCGAAAAATTCAGCAACACGCTGCCCGCCTTCATCGCCGCCACACGCTTCTCGTTGATCAGGTCGCGCGTGGCGTCCAGCAGCGGCACATGCAGGGAAATGAAATCGCTGTGCCTGAGCAGATCCTCAACGCTATTCGCCTTCTTCACCTGTGATGGCAGGCTCCATGCCGCATCCACGGTGATCTCAGGGTCGAACCCGATCACGTTCATGCCCAGACCGATGGCCGCATCGGCCACCAGACGGCCGATCGCACCCAGGCCGACGATGCCCAGCGTGCGTCCGCGCAGCTCGGTGCCCGCATAATGTTTTTTGCCGTCTTCGACCAGCTTGTGCAACGTCGCGTCGTCGCCATGCAGACTCGCGGTGAAGTGCAGCGCCGGAATGATGTTGCGCGAGGCCAGCAGCATTCCGGTAATGACCAGTTCTTTGACCGCATTGGCATTCGCACCCGGCGCGTTGAACACCGGCACGCCACGCTCGCTCATTTTCTTCACCGGTACATTGTTGGTGCCGGCGCCAGCCCGCGCGATTGCCATCACGGTATTGGGGATGTGCATCTCCAGCATGTTGTGCGAACGCACCAGAATAGCATCCGGCTCGGCTATCTCGGTGCCGGTCACATAACGCGCGGCAGGGAAACGGCTCAATCCGACTGATGAGATCTTGTTCAGTGTCAGTATCTGGAATGTCTTAGGCATTGTTGTCGGTCACTTCCTAATTTAGGCCGTTCGTGGTGAGCTTGTCGAACCATGAACGACGCAATAAAAATAAAAATAGTGTTCATCCTTCGACAAGCTCATAACCAGCGACTTTGACATCGATTTTTGATGGCCTAGTCGAATGGCTAGTAGTTTCATCAGGGCGAACGGATTAATCATTTAGCTATGATTTTTCGCAAATTCATTCATGAAGTTGACTAATGCCTGTACGCCCTCCAGCGGCATCGCGTTGTAAAGCGAAGCGCGCATGCCACCCACCGAACGATGCCCCTTGAGTTGCAATAATCCGTGTGCATCGGCCTGTTTCAGGAAATCACCATCCAGTCCTGAGCCTGACGAAGGGGCATCCTTCAGCGTGCCAGCATTTTTTATAGTAAAGGGCACATTCATGCGCGAACGGTCCGATGTTGCCACCGGGCAGTTATAGAAACCGTTGCTTGCATCGATCGTGGCATACAACAGCCTGGCCTTGGCGATATTGGTCTTTTCCATCTGGTCAATGCCACCCCTGCGCTTCAGCATCTGGAACACCAGGCCGGCCATATAGATGCCATAGGTAGGCGGCGTGTTGTACATCGAGTCGTTCTCTGCGTAAGTCTTGTAATCCAGCAGGGCCGGCAATCCTGATGGTGCATATCCCACCAGGTCGTCGCGTACGATGACGATGGTCAGGCCCGCAGGGCCGATATTCTTTTGCGCACCGGCGTAGATCAGCGCGAATTTGGATACATCGATTTTGCGCGACAGGATGCATGAAGACATGTCCGCCACCAGAGGCACATTGCCGACATCGGGTACCCAGTTGAACTCGACGCCGCCTATGGTTTCGTTCGGCGTGTAATGTACATAGGCTGCATCCTTGTCCAGCTTCCAGCTGTCGAATGCGGGTACATAGCTTGCATTCTTGTCAGAATTATTCGCCACCACGTTCAAGTAGCTGAATTTCTTTGCTTCGCTGATCGCCTTTTTTGACCACTCGCCGGTGTTCACGTAGTCTGCAGAGAGCTTGCCGCGCAACAGATTCAACGGGACCATGGAGAACTGCAGGCTGCCACCGCCCTGCAGGAACAGCACCTTGTAGTTGACGGGGATACCCATCAGCTCGCGCAGGTCGGCTTCCGCCTTGGCCTGTATGCCCATGTATTCCTTGCCGCGATGCGACATCTCCATCACCGACATGCCGCTGCCGTGCCAGTCGATCAATTCCGCCTGCGCCTGCTGCAACACTTCTTTCGGCAACACTGCCGGACCCGCGCTGAAGTTATAGATAGTCATGATGTATCACTCCAAAGTTTTATAAAAATCAGGGACAAGATTCAAGGTTCAAGATACAAGAAAAACCCAAACACGTTTCTGGTTCAGTTCTTGCACCTTGCACCTTGCACCTTGCACCTTGCACCTTGCACCTTGCACCTTGCACCTTGCTTCTTATTCCGGGCTTTCCTCTTCTTCATCCGGTTCGGCGATGCGACTCAACCCGGCCAATTTCTCGCCCTTCTCCACATTCATCAGCGTGACGCCCTGGGCGGTGCGACCCATCTCGCGTATTTCCTTGACGCGGGTACGGATCAGCACACCGCTGGTGCCGATCAGCATGATCTCGTCATCGGCATCCACCAGCGTCGCAGCCACCATCTTGCCGTTGCGCGGTGAGGCCTTGATTGCGATCATGCCCTGCGTGCCGCGTCCGTGGCGGGTGTATTCGGTAATCGGGCTGCGTTTGCCGTAACCGTTTTCGGTTGCGGTCAGCACGCTTTGCTGTTCGTTCTCTGCCACCAGCAAGGAGATCACCTGCTGCTTCTCGGCCAGTTTCATGCCGCGCACTCCGCGCGACGCGCGTCCGGTCGCACGCACATCGTTTTCATCGAAGCGCACCGCCTTGCCGCCGTTCGAGAACAGCATCACGTCATGCTTGCCGTCTGTCAGCGCAACACCTATCAGATGGTCGTCCTCGTCCAGATTGATTGCGATGATGCCGCGCTTCATCGGGCGCGAGAAATCGGTCAGCGAAGTCTTCTTCACCGTGCCGTTTGTGGTTGCGAAGAAAACATATTTGTCCTCAACGAATTCGCTGATCGGCAGGACCGCGTTGATCTTCTCTCCTTTTTCCAGCGGCAACAGATTCACGATCGGCTTGCCGCGAGAAATGCGACTGCCCTGCGGCACTTCATAGACCTTCAGCCAATACACCCGGCCGCGATTGGAGAAGCACAAAATGTAGTTATGGGTATTGGCAATAAACAGGCTGTCGATAAAATCGTCATCCTTGGTTGCCGTTGCCTGTTTACCGCGTCCGCCGCGCTTCTGGGCTTTATATTCGTCCAGCGGCTGGGATTTCATATAGCCGCCATGCGACAGGGTGACCACCACGTCCTGGGGCGCGATCAGGTCTTCCATGCTCATATCCTCGGTATGGGTGATGATCTCGCTGCGGCGCTTGTCGCCAAACTGCGATTTCACCGCCACCAGTTCGTCATGGATAATTTGCGTGACGCGCTCCGGTTTTGCGAGGATGTCGAGCAGGTCGGCGATCTTGTCCATCACTTCGCGATATTCGCCGACAATCTTGTCCTGCTCCAGCCCGGTCAGGCGCTGCAGCCGCAGCTCCAGAATGGCCTGCGCCTGTGCATCGGAAAAGAAATAGCTGCCCTTGCCGACCAGGCCAAACTGCGGCAACAGCCCATCCGGACGCGAAGCGTCGCTGACGCGGCTCAACATATCTTCCACCAGCGACGAATGCCAGCTGCGCTCCATCAGTCCGCGCTTGGCATCGGCGGGAGTCGGCGCAGCCTTGATCAATGCGATGATCTCGTCGACGTTGGACAGCGCCACCGCCAGGCCTTCCAGGATATGGCCGCGCTCGCGTGCCTTGCGCAATTCGAAAATGGTGCGGCGCGTGACGACTTCGCGGCGATGGCGCAGGAAGGCGTCGATCACCTGCTTGAGATTGAGCAACTTGGGCTGGCCGTCGATGATCGCGACCATGTTGATGCCGAAACTGTCCTGCAGCTGGGTATCCTTGTACAGCTTGTTCAGGATCACATCGGCATTCTCGCCGCGCTTCAACTCGATCACCGCGCGCATACCGGATTTGTCCGATTCGTCGCGTATTTCGGAAATGCCTTCCAGACGCTTCTCGCGCACCAGTTCGCCGACCTTGATCAGCAGATTAGCCTTGTTAACCTGGTAGGGAAGCTCATCGATGATGATGGCCTGACGCTCGCCCTTGCCGATGTCCTCGAAATGAGTGCGTCCGCGCATGATCACTCGGCCTCGCCCGGTGCGATAACCGTCCTTCACACCCGACAGGCCGTAGATGAAACCACCGGTCGGAAAGTCCGGCGCGGGCACGTATTCGATCAGCTGCTCGACATCCAGCCCGGGATTCTTAAGCAGCGCGAGGCAGGCATCGACCACCTCGCCCATATTGTGCGGCGGAATATTGGTCGCCATGCCCACCGCGATGCCGGACGAACCGTTCACCAGCAGATTGGGGAAGCGCGACGGGAACACCAGCGGCTCGTGTTCAGATCCATCGTAGTTCGGCCCGAAATTGACCGTTTCCTTGTCCAGGTCGGCGAGCAGCTCGTGGGCGATCTTCGCCATGCGAATTTCGGTGTAACGCATCGCCGCCGCGTTATCGCCGTCCACCGAACCGAAGTTACCCTGCCCGTCCACCAGCGGATAGCGTAGCGAAAAATCCTGCGCCATACGCACAATGGTGTCGTACACCGCGGTATCACCGTGCGGATGGTATTTACCGATCACGTCGCCGACGATACGCGCCGATTTTTTGTAAGCCTTGTTCCAGTCATTGGACAGTTCGTGCATCGCAAACAGCACCCGGCGATGCACTGGCTTCAGGCCATCGCGCACATCCGGAAGGGCGCGCCCGACAATGACGCTCATTGCGTAGTCCAGATAGGACTTGCGCATCTCCTCTTCAAGACTGACGGGGTGGGTTTCTTTGGCGAATTGTTGTTCCATGGATGGAGATACCTTAAAAAGCTTTTATAAAACAGCCGGTGATTTTACCATGCCGGGCAGTCCTGAGACAAAACATAAACGGGTGTATTAATTGGCACAGTCATAAACAAAATTTCAGATGTGTGGGGAAAACACCAACTCTGGCACGACCACCTCCCATAGCTCGCATTTGGGTTCGGTATATTTGGTGCCGGCGTCTTTGTGCTGAACAATTATTGAATCCACTCTCGCCTCGATACATTGCATCCCGTGCGGCATTTCAAATGCCTTGGCCATTTTTCCTGTTTTCTCTCCATGCGCGTCCAGCAAATACCAGCTTCCGCCCATTGATTGCAGCGACAGCCGAGAACCGGTTTCAAGAGCCGCAATCCGCCGATGGACAGGATCGTTAGCGACAAACCGCCCCGCATAACCGAAGTCAACTTCCTTTCCCTTCGGGTGGACATATTGGCGCTCGATCTCGGGCGGCGCTGCGGCAATCCGCGTGATCGGACGGCGCAGCAAACAGGTTGCATCGGGGAGGACGTCGAGCAACGCATTGCCTTGATCCAGTCTGGCCAAGGTCAGCGTTTGTCTGGCGCGGGTCATCGCGACATAGTAGAGGCGGCGCATGGCGTCATTATCTTCGCCTTTCCCCGGCTGCCACTTTCCATCGAGCACAACCACATGGTCGAATTCCAATCCCTTGGCGCCGTGGGCGGTAACCAGTAACAAGCCCGTTTGCCGCCGACGCGCATCCCGCCCCCACTCCGCCAACCAGTCCCTGAAGTGCGCGAGCGGCAATTCGGCCTGTTCGACTTCCAGCGCATATTCGCTGACTGCCTCGCGCAGCATTTCCCATCCAGGACTATCGCATTGTCCCGCGAGAAAGTCGTTCATCTGCGCGAGGTCGAGCAAGGTTTTCCCGCTTTGCTTCAGCCAGGCCAGCAGCGCTTGCGTCTCGCGCAGTTTCCAGAAATGGAAATGGTCTTCCCGTGCAGATTGCACCGGGATGCCGCGCCATTCGCAATAGGCGCGCACCGGTTCCAGCAGTTTCCACTCGCGCGCGATCACAGCGCATGTCGCCCAGTTCCAGTCCGCATCGCACGTCGCCAGGCGTTCGAGCTCGGCCATCACCGCCATGGCCTGGGTTTTGTCGTCGTTGCCCGCAGATAAAATCTGCACCCGTCCCTGACCCACCGTATCCCGTTTCTGCCAGTCGCCGCCCGGCGGAAGCTTTGTCCGGCTTTTGTTGATGCGGATCGGATGTTCGGCCTTCATCCACTCCGCCACAGGGGCGATGAGCGCATTCGCGGCAGCGATGATGTGCGCGCTGGAGCGGTAATTCTCGATCAGGTAAGCGGGCTTCGCCTGATAGTCGCTTTCGAAGCGGCGGATAAATTCGGTGGATGCACCCTTGAAGCCGTAGATGTTCTGGTCGTCGTCGCCGATGGCGAACAGGTTTATTTTGCCTTCTTCATCCGTGCGCGTGCGCCCGGCGAGCGCCGAAATCAACTCGTACTCCTCATTGCCGATGTCCTGATACTCATCCACCAGTATCCAGCGGAATCCTGCCAGCAGGTGCTCGCGCTGGGCGTCGGCTTCTTCGGGCAGCAAACCGTCGCCGCGCAACAAGGCGGTGGCGTCGAGCAGGATTTTAGTGAAGTCCTCTTCGGTCTTGTCCGCCTGATCCGCGAAACTCGCGCCGACCAGACGCATCGCCAGGCCGTGCAATGTAAGTACGGTGACGCCGCGACCATCGTCGCCGATCAAGGCATGGAGGCGCTGGCGTATCTGCACAGCGGCGTGTCGATTGTAGGCCAGCGCCACGATGCCGCGCGGGTTCACGCGCCGGACCCGCACCAGATAGGCCAGGCGATGCACCAGCACCCGTGTCTTGCCCGAACCCGGCCCGGCCAGCACCAGCACATTGGTCGTCTCACGGTTGTCGGCGACGATGTCGCGCTGCTCGCGGTTGCCCAGAAACTCGACTATTTTCTGCCAGGATTCCGGCGTGGTCTGTCGCTCCAGTTCTTTCTCGCGTCCGGGCAGCCAGCGGCGCAGAAATTCTTCCTGTTTCAAACTGAAGTAATCCATGGTCAGTTGCAACGCATCCGCAATTTTCTCCAGCCCCAGCTTGACGTATTCGGCCATCACGTGAATCTGGATGACCTGTTCTACATAGTGCATTTTGAGCGGTTCGAAATCCGGCTGGCGGAATCCCTTTTTCCAGTCCTCATCCAGCCTTATGGTCATCGCGGAACGGAACACGGCCAGCCCTTTATTGAGGCGGATGATTTCCTGCTCGTGCAGCCACAGCAGAGCATGCTCCAGGCATTTTTGCGGATTTCTGATTTCGGCCTTGAGCAGCAAATCGCCGTCCATCGCCGCCAGTAATTTGCCCATCGTGGTCTCGGCCAGCAAGTCTGTGCCCCGACTTCCGTCGGGCAGGCTATCTATCAGGTGGTTGAGCAAAATTTCGGCGGTGTTGCGACGCAGTTGCGCGGTTTCGTCCAGCGCCTGCCAGTCGCGTTGCAAGGTGATGCGCACGCTATCGTTGTCGATCCGTTTTAAACTCAAACTGCCCGTGCTGTTGGCTTCGTCGCGCCCGTCTGAGGCCAGGCTTTTCAAAAGGCGGCGCAGCGTTTCCGGGTAGGCGTTGGAGTGACCGGCATCCTTCAGATGCTGGCTGGCAATGCGCAGATGCAGGACAGAGTGTTCGCCCACCGCCAGGTCGGGCGCATTCAAACGCAGCTCCGCGATAAGCGCGGCCTCCAGTTGCGCCGCTTCCTCCAGACGCTTTTTCGAGGCGCGCTCGACACCAACATGGACATAGGCAGTGAGTGCGGTGTCGTTGCTGGAGATGCCGAACTGTTCGAGATCAGCCATCGCTTGACGTAATTTTCCCGGAGACAGACGCGCGATGCCCATCAGCTCGTCGGTGGAAATGCCCTCATCCGCATCGGCTGCAATCAAGGCATCGACAATCGCCAGCAATTGGTTCTGGTAAACGTCTGCCACCCCTCTTGCGGCCAATTTCTTGCGCGCCTCTTCCAGCGAGGTCACGCGCAACGAGGAAGGAAAAATCTGCACCAGATTTTCTTCCCGTGTAAGCAGTTGCGCTTCTTCCAGCCAGGAAACCGCCGTGCGCACCCGCGTATCGTCGGTGACCGGATCGCGCTCGAAACCGGCGTCCTCGTCTTCAAGCAAAATTTCACCGGGCGTCGCGATAACCTCGCCGCCCGGTTTGCCGTCCTTACGCCTCTTCTTGTCCAGGTTACGCAACGACCTGAGGATGGTTTGAATCTCCTTTTGCGTCAGCCTTGAACGCGCCGACATGCCGAATTGCCTCTCCACATCTTCCGGCGTGTATAGCAGGATGCAGCGTGCCTCCTCCCGGTCGCGGCCCGCGCGCCCCGCTTCCTGCAAATAGTTTTCCAGCGAGCCCGGGATGTCGGCGTGGATGACCAGGCGTACGTCCGGCTTGTCTATGCCCATGCCGAAAGCGTTGGTCGCGACGATAACGCGCAACTCGCCTTTGATAAAACTTTCCTGCACGGATTTTTTGGTTTCCGGCTGCAACTTTGAATGAAAGTGACCAGCGGCCCACCCCTTCGCTTTCAGGAAGGCCGCGACCTCTTCGGTCTGTTTGCGTGTGGCGCAATAGACAATCGCGCCGCCCGGCGTATCCGCCGGTAAGTCCGCTTCTATCAGTTGGTGGACATGCGATAGTTTGGTGGCAGGCGTGGTTTGCATTACCACGAAATCGAGGTTCTCCCGCTTCGCGCCACCGTCGAAACACTGGAGCGTGATGCCTACCCTTTCGCGAAAATGCGCGAGGATATCGCCCACGACTTCGGGCTTGGCCGTGGCGGTCAGGCACAGCACCGGCGGCACGGGATTTTCGCCCGCCTTCTCCCTGATGAAGCGCCCGATGTATCGATAGTCCGGACGGAAGTCGTTACCCCATTTGGACAGACAGTGCGCCTCGTCGATCACCCACGCGCCGATCTCGCGTTGCGCCAACACATTCCGCAGCGACTTGTTGCGCAACTGCTCGGGCGACACGATCAGGATGCCAATGTCGCCCAGCCGCACCCGGTCCAGCACGTCGCCCCGCTCCGGCATGGAAAGCAAACCGTTCAAAGCGGCGCAGGAATTGATGCCGCGCGCGACCAGCCCCGCCACCTGATCCGCCATCAGCGCCACCAGCGGCGAGATGACGACGGTGAGCGCGCCGGTTTTCTCGAAGCGCGACAGCGCCGGAATCTGGTAGCACAAAGACTTGCCCGTGCCGGTCGGTAAAATACCGAGCACATGCCGCCCGCCCATTGCCGCCTCGACGATCACTTGTTGCAACGGCTTGTTCGTATGAGGATCGACCGGATCGGGGCGGAATTCGTCGAAGTTAAACCAGCGTTTCAGTTCCTTCTTCGCATCGTGATGTTCGCGGCACCAACTGCAAGCCGGGTCGGTGCAAGCCGTGTCGCGCAGCCGCCGCACAATCTCGCCCGCTTGCGGGTACTGGTGGCGCACCCAGGGCGGCATCACCGAATTGCCGCCCGCCACCGAAAGCCAGGCCAAAGCATAGGCCAGCGGCCAGCCGTTGCCGGAGGACTCATCAAGGATTTGCCGGAATTGAGTCAGGCAGGCCTGGCTCTGCAAACACTGAACTATAGCCGCTTGCGCCTCGCTCAAGGATGGACGCGGCTGGCGGCGCAGTGTCATGAAGAAGCTGTTACCGCCGCTAACGCTATCATCCTGCGTGGTCAGCCAATGCCATGCCGCGAGCAAAGACGGGTTGCCCGCGTTTAGCGCCTCTAATGCGTTGTGCTGGTCGCGAAAAACTTCCAGCGCCAATTGCGCGTCTTTCAGCGGATCGTTGAGGTTCCCACCTTGCAGCCTGCCATCCTGATAGTGTTTGACCAAGTGGTGATAGGGATTGCGCGGGAAGGCCAGCGGGTTCAGCCTGAGGGTGTCGACCACAGGTTTCGCGTGCAAACGTAGATTGGCGCGCTCGGCTTTGAGATGTGGCAAATCGAATGCCACCAGATTGTGGCCGAGCAGGAAGGCGGCATCGTCGGCCAGCGCATCGAGTTGATCCAGTGCGGTATCGAGATCGCCGTTGCTGAACGACAGCGTTTGATCGCGATCCCCACGCACAGCGCCGAACTGGTGAATGCGATGATCCGCCTTGCCAACTTCCAAATCCAGAGACAAACACTTAGGGCTAAAGTCGACCGAATCAGTCATCACAGCCCCGCTCATAGGATGCTTTCAAAAGGAGTCCAATGTACATTTCTTTATGGCGACAGCGCGACTGCTGGTTGAAGGGAATGATGTCTCTAATGTGGAACATCACGCTCACCTCACCGGCAAAAACAGTTTGAGTGGATCGTCCACAAAAGCCTCGAAGCCAAAGTGCATGTAAAAGGCGGCGGCCTTGCCGTCAATCGCATCGACAAACAGGCCGACAACTCCTGCGTGTTGATTAATCAGACGCACCCGCTCCAGCGCATCTACCAGCAGCAGTTCGTCCAGGCGTTTCCGCTGAAATTGCACGTCCACAGCAAGACGGCCGAGGCGGATGCCGGGAATCAGGCGCGGTAGTTTTTTGCGCCGCGCTTCGGGTAGGGGCTGGGTATCAACTTCGGTAAGGGTAAGCGCGTAGTAGCCGCAAATACGGGTGGGCGCATCGTCAAGGACGGCAACGAACGTTTTGGAAAGCCCCCTGTCCTGATGCTGCCGCGCGATGTTGCGCAGCCAGTCGTTCAGTTCAGACCTGCCGCAATCGAAACTTTGCCGATCATGGCTTCCAGTTAAAGGAAGTATCTGCATCGGCGCGTTTGGCTTTTTGGTGGTGCTTTATGGCAGCCTTGAGCCGCGCATTCGGCTTGGGCGGATTTTCCAGCAGATTGAGCAGACGTTCGCAGTCACGGCGCGATAAACGAATAGTTTGCTCGCGTTCAATGACTGACTGTGCTTCTTTCAAAGCCGACTGCACCAGAAACTGGTTGACAGTGGCACCCGTCAACCCGGCTGCACGACAAAGCGTCTCGTACACATCGTGCGGCACGCGCGCCCCGATGCGTTCTTGCTTGGCTGCGGCTGTTCCCATGACTTCACTCGCTCAATGCTATTTCAGATAGTGGAAGTTTAGCGCTGTCGCCAAAATGGCGCAACGACAATCTCGCGGCAAACATAAATCTGGTAGTGCGTACAGAGTTTTGCTACATTCCACGTTTACCTATTAAATAAGCATGCCATGACCAACGCCGACCCAATTGAGCTGGAAAAATTCTCGCAACTGGCCCACAAATGGTGGGATCCGAACAGCGAGTTCAAGCCGCTGCACGATATCAACCCGTTGCGCCTGAATTATATCGACCGCCACGCGGGACTGTCCGGTAAGACCGTTCTTGATGTCGGCTGTGGCGGCGGAATTTTATCGGAAAGCATGGCGTGGACAGGGGCAGACGTTACAGGCATCGATTTGTCCGACAAGGCCTTGCAGGTCGCCAAACTGCATCTGCTGGAAAGCGGCAAACAGGTCGACTATCGCAAGATCGCCGTGGAGGAATTGGCTGCCGAACAGCCAGCCCGTTACGATGTAGTTACCTGTCTGGAAATGCTTGAGCATGTGCCCGATCCGGGCAGCGTGATCCAGGCCTGTGCCAAACTGGTGAAACCGGGCGGATGGGTATTCTTCTCCACGCTGAATCGCAATCCAAAATCCTATTTGCTCGCCGTGGTTGGTGCCGAATACATTTTAAACATGCTGCCGCGCGGCACACATGATTACGCGAAGTTCATCAAGCCGTCCGAACTGGCGCAGTCCTGCCGCAATGCCGGACTTAACCTGGTCGACCTGATCGGCATGAGCTACAACCCGCTAACCAAAGTGTATTCGCTGGGAAAAGATACCAACGTGAACTACATGATCGCCTGCCGCAAGGACTGATGACGATCAAAGCAATCCTGTTCGACCTGGACGGCACCTTTGCCGACACCGCGCCCGATCTCGCCGCCGCACTCAACCATACCCGCGCAATGCGTGATCTGGCGCCACTGCCTCTGGCGGCATTGCGCCCGCAAGCCTCGCACGGCTCACGCGGCCTGCTCAAGACCGGTTTCAGTATCGAACCTGACCATCCCCACTACGACACCCTGCGCGACATCTTCCTCGACTACTACGCAAACAACATCTGCGTGCACAGCCGACTGTTCGACGACATGGCAAAGCTTATCGACACCCTTGAACTGCACAGCATCAAGTGGGGTATCGTCACCAACAAACCGCACCGCTTTACCCTTCCGCTGATGCAGGCGCTGGGCTATGCCGACCGTGCCGCCTGCCTGGTCAGCGGAGACAGCTTTGCCCATGCCAAGCCGCATCCGGAACCGCTGCTCAAGGCATGCCAGCTCATCGGCGTAACCGCTGCAGAGTGCCTGTATATCGGCGATGACGTGCGCGATATGCAAGCCGCAAATTCTGCCGGAATACGCGGTATCATCGCCAACTATGGCTATGTCAGCCACGATGCTTCCGTCGAAAACTGGAGAGCACACGGCAGCATAGACAATCCGATGGAACTTCTCGGCCTGATCCCGCTCTGAACCTGCTACAATCTGCCTGCAACGGAAATCTGTTTAGAACCGTCGCGAGCGATTCGAGTGCAAGGCGCACGGAGCACAGCGACCAGGACATACCGAATAGGTAGGCGAAGGGAGTGAGCACCGCGCAACACAGCTATCGAACCGTGTAGCAGGTTATAAAACATTTCGAACCGGGGACGACTTGGCTTCGACGTGGGTTACAAAGCAGCGTAGGGCATACCGAGGACCCGCCACCTCGTAAATCAGCTGGAAAAAACTAGTCGCAAACGACGAAAAGTACGCTTTAGCAGCTTAGTCTGCTA
>JBBRFZ010000065.1:0-14822 GCA_038241165.1 Burkholderiales bacterium
GGGTGCATATTGGTACATATGCCGCACTGCACAAATTTTTTTGCGCCTGGCATTTGGGCGAACTCAGGGCTTTTTGGGTTATCCTTCCGGCCATGAAAATCATCAATCCTCGCATTTACCTGGCTTCGCAGAGTCCGCGCCGACGCGAATTGCTCAAGCAGATCGGCGTAAACTTCGAGATGTTGCTGCTGCGCTCCGATCCGCGCCGCAACCTTGAAGTGGATGAAACGCCCCATGCCGGCGAACTGCCGGAGGACTATGTTCGACGCGTCGCGCAAGCCAAGGCAGAAACAGGATATTGCGCGCTCAGGTTTCGCAACCTTCCGTCGTTCCCGGTTTTGGCCGCCGATACGACTGTCACATTGGACGGCAGGATCTTCGGCAAGCCGGACAGTGCAGAGCATGCGGTTGAAATGCTGGGCCAACTTTCGGGAAAAGAGCACCGGGTGCTGAGTGCGGTTGCAATCGCTCTGGATGAACGTGTCGAAGTTGCGCTTTCCACTTCCACGGTACGCTTCGCCACGCTCAGCGAGGAGCGTATCCGCCGGTACCTGCTCTCTCGCGAATACGTGGACAAGGCCGGCGGCTATGCCATACAGGGGCAGGCTGGCGCATTCGTCGAATACCTGTCGGGCAGCTATTCCGGGGTGATGGGCCTGCCGCTGTTCGAAACGGTTCAATTGCTGCAGCGCTTTGATTACCCCACACCGTAGTATGCTTCTAGAAATTTGTTTTGCGGGATGGCAGGCTGGACACGGCGATGCGAAGCATGAGGGGCGGGTAAGCCTGCTGTTCCGCGCTCCCGCACTAGGAGGGCTACGCCCCACCGTGTCGCGCGGACACCATAAGGAGCGGCACAGCGAGCAACGAGACATATCGAGCAGATAGGCGAGTTGTGAGCGAGCACGCGACGCCGTGATTCGCCCGCAAAAGGAATTTATAGAGGCATACATGAGCGAAGAGATACTGATCAACGTAACCCCGCAGGAAACCCGCGTCGCGGTGATGCAACTCGGTGTGGTGCAGGACCTGCACATCGAGCGCAGCAGCAGTCGCGGCATCGTCAGCAATGTTTACCTGGGCAAGGTCAAGCGCGTACTGCCCGGGATGCAATCGGCCTTCATCGATATCGGCCTGGAGCGCTCGGCGTTTCTGCATGTTGCGGACATTTGGGAAAACAGTCACAACATCGAGGCAGCCAAACCGATCGAGAAGGTGCTGTATGAAGGTCAGACCCTGATGGTGCAAGTCATCAAGGAGCCGATCGGCACCAAGGGCGCGCGGCTCTCCACCCAACTCAGCATCGCCGGACGATTGCTGGTGTACCTGCCGCAGGAAGCACACATCGGTGTATCGCAACGCATCGAAACCGTGGAACAGCGCGATGCCTTGCGTGCCTGCCTGCAAGCAGCGTTGACACCAGAACACCAGGGTGGTTACATCATACGCACCGTGGCGGAAGCCACGGCAGAGCCTGACTTCGTCGCCGACATCGCCTATCTGGACAAGTTGTGGGGCAATCTGCAAGCCATTGCGAAAACCGCCAGTGCGCCACAATTGCTGTATCAGGAACTCGATATCAGCCTGCGCGTGCTACGTGATTTTGTCAGCCAGGATACCGTGCGTATTCTGGTCGATTCGCGCAGCACTCACCAGAGAATGCTGGAATTCACGCAAGCCTACAATACGGTTGCGAGCGACAAGCTCGATCACTACCCGGGCTCCCGTCCGTTGTTCGATCTGCACGGTGTGGAAGAAGAGATCGAACGCGCTTTGTCCAAGCGTGTCGATCTGAAATCCGGCGGTTACCTGATCATCGACCAGACCGAGGCGCTGACCACCATAGACGTGAATACCGGGGGTTATGTCGGCTTGCGCAGTTTTGACGACACCATCTTCAAGACCAATCTTGAAGCCACGCAAGTCATTGCGCGGCAACTGCGCTTGCGCAATCTGGGCGGCATCATTATCTGCGATTTTATCGACATGGATAGCCAGGAACATCGCGATGCCGTGCTGGAAGAATTCAAGAAAGCCCTGGATCGCGATCACACACGCATCACCGTGAACGGCTTCTCCTCGCTGGGCCTGGTGGAAATGACCCGCAAGCGCACCCGCGAGAGCCTGGCGCATGTGATGTGCGAACCGTGCCCTATCTGCCAAGGGCGCGGTGAAGTGAAAACTGCCCAGACCGTGTGCTACGAGATCCTTCGCGAGATACTTCGCGAAGCGCGCCAGTTCAACGCACGCGAATACCGTATTCTCGGATCACAGCAGGTGATCGATTTGTTTTTGGAAGAAGAATCGCAAGCACTCGCGATGCTTTCCGACTTCATTGCCAAGCCGATCTCGATGCAGGTCGAAACGATTTACGGCCAGGAACAATACGATGTGATCCTGATGTAAGGGGCCGCGTTATGCCGGAAATTCAAAGAATGACAAAGACAGCGTTGTTGCTGGTGATATTCACCCTGCCTCTGGTGATCAGCGGATGCGGAAAATCTGCTCAGCCAAACAACGCCGCAGCGGACGATACCTCCCGGTTGTGTTCGTCTGTTGTGGGCACAGGCCTCACCAAACAATGCACCGCCTACACCAGAGATAGCACGGTTCACATCACAATCGACAGCTTTGACGATGATGCGGCCAGGATTGCCTGTGCAGATATCGCAAACAGGATGGCGCAACTGACTGCACATTTTTCAGGCAAATGGATGCTGCAGGTATATTCCCCGTATCGAAGCGACAAACCCCTGGCGACTTGCCCGCTCTATTAGCAGACAGTTGTCCCGGCTTGATAATGTCGAATCCGCCGGCTCAGGCCGGGCTGACGCGGAAAGAAAGTTTGATGACTTCGCTGTCGCAATATTCCAGGAAATTTCTCAGGAAATTTCCTGGTCCTCATCGGAGGGCAGGGTCGTAAGCGCCAGTTCCAGGTTCGAAGCAAGGTTGCCGGCATACTTTGCCGCCTCGAACAAATGAAGGGAATCGTAATATTTGGCTTTCAACCGAAAGTTTGCGATATCGTCCGACAGCATTTTTCTTGTTTTGTCTTTGGTCATCTCGATACTCCTGAAGTTGATGGGTATGGGGGAGTCCCGTTGATTTTCGCAGATTAAAACTTTGGCTGCGTTTCCAATTTCTTTCAATTGCCCGACACCACCTGTTCGAGTCGGAACAGACACCCCGGGATGAAAATTCATGAAGGTTTGTTTGCCGGGAGTGATTATTTTTTCTCGCGTAATATTTCTTCCACATCATCGATTTTGTCATAGAGCAGATTGATTCTGCGTGCCAGTCCCTGAATTTCGGAGTGCGCGCTACGATTCACGTCAAAGTCCAGTTCATTCCGGAGGCGATCTTTCTTGTCCTGGCGATTCTGGCTCATCATGATCACGGGGGCCTGTATCGCTGCAAGCATCGACAAAAACAGGTTGAGCAGAATGAACGGGTAGGGATCCCAGGCATTGCCCTTCAATTCGATGTTGATGAGCGTATACGCAAGGAGCACCAATCCGAAAATGATAATAAAGTTCCATGAACCGCCAAATGAGGCAGCCAGATCGGCAATTCGTTCCCCCATGGTTTGGGATTCTTCAAATACTTCGTTTGGATTTCGTTCAGTACGCTGGCTGATCAGCCTTTCGGTTGCATGAAACTGCTCGCCCATGACTTTCATCAGGTCCAACCCGGCATCCGGCTTGCTGCGAATCAGGACAGTAATGTCATTGAGGTCCAGTTCAATGCACAGCGATTCCTGCACGGCCGTGGCTTCGGTTTGATGCGGGGTCTGCGCCAGCATGGATGCAAAGCCAAACACATCCCCCTTGATCGGCTCGTCCAGCAATACAATTTGATTGTCCTCATCAATAGTCGAGACCTGGACCGAACCGGACAACATGACGAACGCACGGGTGCTTGGATCGCCTTGCTTGTATATCCGCTGGCGTGGTGCAAACTTGCATAGTTCGACCTGACTGGCGAGGACATCCAACTCCTCCTTGTCGAGCAAAGAGAATAACCAGACATCTTTGAGAATTTCCGGACTACAGGACATAGGCCACCGAACACTTTCCTAAGCTACATGTGATTGTGTGCACCATCAAGCCGCTCGCGCTTTTAAAATAGTACACGACTGCACTTATGTTGCATTCCCCGGGCGATTGCGGGGAATTATATAACCCAAATCATTTGCCGTTGCTTATTTGTCTTCCCGTGGGTCGACCACATGTATCACTTCGCCCTCGATCACTTCACCCCGGATCACGTCATCCTCCGCCATCTCTCCTTCTCTCACCATGCCGGGAGGCGGATAGTTGCGCATCTGCTTGCGCAGTTCGCGGGTTCTCCACCACAGATAACCCCAGGCTATGGTTCCGGTGACCAGAATGATCGCGACCACCACCACCGAAAACATCAATGCCAAACCGAATGCTGCCACGGTTGCGACAACAGCGAGCAGATTGCGGAACGGGTTGGGCATGTTTGTAGAGGTGTGCGGGAGATTTCTCATCTGTTCTTCTTCCTGAAAACGACCTGGCAAATTATCTAATAAAGCGGTGGCGATTTTTGCGGAATATTTCCGGGTCTCCAGTAGCAGACATATTCCTTGCCATCCTTGAACCCGCTACAGGTCAGCAACTCCCGGTTCTGGCACATCGAGTCGAGAATCGCGTTGAGTTCCGCCGATTTGACTCCGGGCACGACCAGCGACTTCAGACTTGTCAGTAAAACCGGCATCTGGCTGGAAGATCCAGCCAATGCCTCGAGTATGTTTTCGCGTATCGATAGATTAGTCATTCATGATCGTGTTCAGGTTCACGGTAAATAGTAAGCCTGCCCATAATACTCCGATGCGGCGGGCAGAATGATTGAATTGAACCGCGGAATATTTTGGCGGCAGGCTCAACCGGCGTCTGTAACTGCCGGCAGCGGTGCCAATATCGGCATAAAGATCGTCAAACAGACCGGGCGCCTTTCTTGTCACCGAGCTTGGCAAGAAATTTTTCCCTGTTGATCACGAACCGTTCATGTCGTCCTTTGGAGATCAGGTCCACCTCGTCATGGGCCTCGACATGAAAAACAAGTTTTCTTCCCTCGACCGCTATCAATTCAACGGTCGCAGTTACCTCCATGCCGGGGGGTGTTGGTGCTTCGTGACTGACGTCGATATGTGTGCCGAGTGTTTGCTCCTGTGGCCAGTCAATATGGGGATTGATCGCCCTGATGCAGGCCCATTCGAGAAATCCCACCAGAAATCCGGTTGCGAAGACTTCCGGCATCAGTACAAACTCTTCCGCTTCCGGATAGAGTGCCGGGACGGTTTTGGATTGCGGTATGACGAACTTGTGCTCGTATCTGATACCCGGTTTCAACGTTTCCTTCATTCGATACTCCCGATATGGCTAACCTGTTCAGCTGCCCGGCAGCAGGCTTTCCGGTTCTATTTTGCTGCCGGTGACTGTCACCACTTTGTGACGAGATTGTCCGCCCTGTTTGAGTTCGGTGTTGCACAGCGGAACGACAAACAGGGCCGAGATGAATTTTAAAAGTGCTTCATTGGCACGTCCCTCGATGGGCGGGGCAGCCAGCCTTATCTTGAGTGCCTCGCCGTGCAAGCCTACGATTTCGCTGCGCTTTGCGCCCGGTTGTACATGCAGCGTAAGCGTGATGGTTTCCCCGTTGTGGCGAAACCAGCCGGGTTGCCCAGTCACCATTTTACAGCAATCGGTCCGCCAGGCTTTCCAGCATCGCCAGCGGCACCAGCAGGATGATCTGGCAGATCACCAATAACAGCAGCGGGGACAGGTCGATGTTGCCGAGCAGCGGCACAATTTTTTGCAGCGGCCGCAGGAATCGCTGGGTGATCGCCGCCAGCAACGGGGCAAGCGGGGTGTATGGATTGACCCAGGACAGGATTGCCTGCGCAACCAGCGCGCTCATCAACAGGTACACGCTGATGACCATTAATTTCACCGCGCTCAATGCCAGCAATCCGGGCAGCGGAAAATGCACGAACGGGTATCCGTTCAGCTTTAACGTCAAGCCCAGATAGACCAACTCGACGAGCAATGCAAGCAGCAGACTCGAACTGTCCAGCCGCCATACCGGCGGGATAAAGCGGCGCGCGCGCAGTACCGCAAAATCGGTGATTGCCATGACGAATTCGCCGACCGGGTTGCGCATCGGGGCGCGCAACCACTGCATCAGAAAGCGAAACAGCAGCACACCGGCAAACCCCTGCACAAAAATATCAAGCAAAAATTGTATGGTTTGATTGAGCATCACGCTTTACCCAGTTCTTCGCCCATTTCGCGCGAGCGAGTCGCGGCGGCTAGCGCGGCTTGTGCGATATGTTCGGCAACATGGTTGGCGGAAAGGCTCAGCAACGCGCGCTCGGTGGTGCCGTTCTTCGAGGTGACGCGCTCGCGCAGCGTGCCGGCATCCTCCGCGCTGGATGCGGCCAGTTTGCTTGCACCCAGAAATGTCGTCAGACTCAAACGGCGTGCCTCTTCGGCGTTGAAGCCAAGACCCTGCGCGGCTTTTTGCAATGCCTCGATGAAATAAAACACATAGGCCGGGCCGCTGCCGGAAATCGCCGTCACGGCATCAAGCATGGCTTCATCCTGCAACCACAGGGTCTCACCCACAGCCTCCAGAATACTTTGGGCTTCTTCGCATTGCGCAGCGCTGACTGTCGGCAGCGCGTATAAGCCGGTCATGCCGCTACGGATCAATGCCGGGGTGTTGGGCATGGCGCGGACGATAGACTGGCTGTTTGACCAGCGTGCCAGGTCGGTCGCAAGAATGCCTGCAGCGATGGAGATCAGCAATTGTCCCGACAGCAATGAGGCGAGCTGCTGCGCAACCGCACTCAATTGTTGCGGCTTGACCGCAAAGACGATTATTTGGCTGTCGGCCACCCCTTCATCAAGGTTGTCGAACGTCTGTACCGAGTAATCCAGTTGCAGCCGTGCGCGATTGTCGGCATTGATTTCCACCACGCTGATCTGTGCTGCGGGGAATCCCCTGCCGAGCAACCCGCCAATCAAGGCGTTTGCCATGTTGCCCCCGCCGATGAAGCAAATATTCATAACTGTATTCCCCGTATATGGATCAGGTGGTTTGATAAGGCCGATCACCGAATATCGCGGTGCCGATGCGCACTATGGTCGCACCTTCTGCGATCGCAGCGGCAAAATCATGCGACATGCCCATCGATAATGTGTCCAGCTGCAGGCCCTGCAGGTTCATCTCATCGCGCAATTTGCGCAACTGTGCAAAGGGCCGGCGCTGCCCGGCAACATCATCGGCGGGAGCGGGAATCGCCATCAACCCGCGCAATTTCAATCCGGGCAGAGTCGCGATGGCGTGTGCCAGCCCGCTGGCTTCATCCGGGCATACCCCGCTTTTAGTGTCCTCACCGCTGATGTTGACCTGCAAACACAGTTGCAAATCCGGCAAGCGGGCGGGACGCTGTGCAGATAAGCGCTCCGCGATCTTCAGTCTGTCCACGCTGTGCACCCATGTGAAATTTTCCGCGACGATTCGGGTTTTGTTGCTCTGGATCGGCCCGATAAAATGCCACTCTATATTCAAATCCCGCAGCGTAGCGATCTTGTCCAGTGCTTCCTGCAGGTAGCTTTCCGCAAAGCAGGTCTGTCCTGCACCGTAAACTTCGCGCAACCTGTCCGGCGCAAATGTTTTGCTGACGGCCAGCAACTTGATTTCGTTTTCGTGCCGCCCCGCCCCGGCAGCTGCTGCAGAAATCGCGTCGCGCACGGCTTGCAAGTTTGAAGCGATTGTTGTCATAATCCCGTACGCAAAAACATTCCGCCAAACATTCCTAATTCGTGCGACCCTGCATCGGACACTCCGGGGCCGCCTCACCAAACCGGGACGATTATAATGGATATCACCGAACTGCTTGCCTTTAGCGTCAAAAACAAAGCGTCCGACTTGCATCTTTCCGCCGGCCTGCCGCCGATGATACGTGTGAATGGCGACATACGCAGAATCAACCTGCCGGCGCTTGAGCACAAGGAAGTGCACGCGCTGGTGTATGACATCATGAACGACGGGCAGCGCAAGGCCTACGAAGAGAACAAGGAGATCGACTTCTCCTTCGAGGTTCCCGGACTTGCCCGTTTTCGTGTCAATGCTTTTGTGCATAACCGCGGTGCGGGTGCGGTCATGCGTACCATTCCTTCCAAGATATTGTCGCTCGAAGATTTGAAAGCGCCCAAAAGTTTCGAGGCTATATCAGAGTATCCGCGCGGTCTGGTGCTGGTCACAGGGCCAACCGGCTCGGGAAAATCCACCACGCTCGCGGCGATGGTCAATCATCGCAACGAGACCGAGCTGGGCCACATCCTGACCGTGGAAGACCCGATCGAATTCGTGCATGAAAGCAAGAAGTGCCTGATCAACCAGCGCGAAGTCGGCCCGCATACCCTGTCATTCCAGAATGCATTGCGCAGCGCCCTGCGTGAAGACCCGGACGTGATCCTGGTCGGTGAAATGCGCGATCTGGAAACCATACGTCTGGCCATGTCTGCCGCGGAAACCGGCCACCTGGTGTTCGGCACGTTGCACACCAGTTCTGCGGCCAAAACCATAGACCGTATCATCGATGTGTTCCCGGCCGACGAAAAGGAAATGGTGCGCGCGATGCTGTCCGAATCGTTGCGCGCGGTGATTTCGCAGGCACTGCTCAAAACCAAGGATGGCACCGGCCGGGTGGCGGCGCATGAAATCATGATTTGCACGCCGGCGATCCGCAATCTGATCCGCGAAGCCAAGGTGCCGCAGATGTATTCGGCGATACAAACCGGTCAAGCCGTGGGTATGCAGACGCTGGACCAATGTCTCGCCACACTGATCAGGGAAAACAAGATCACCCCTGCGGAAGCACGTTCCAAGGCGGCAAACAAAGACTCGTTCCCCGGCTAAGCACAACCTACTTATCAGGAGTTTTTCATGGAAAGAGACCAGGCCACCGAACTGATACACAACTTGCTGCGTGGCATGCTCAGCAAAAAAGCTTCCGACCTGTTCATCACGACAGGCTTCCCGCCTGCATTCAAGATCGACGGAAAAGTCACGCCGGTTTCCAGCCAGTCTCTCACCATGCAGCATACCCAGGAACTGGCGCGCAGCATCATGAACGACCGCCAGGCGGCCGAGTTCGAGACGACCCATGAATGTAATTTCGCGATCAGCCCGCACGGCATCGGCCGTTTTCGCGTCAATGTGTTCCTGCAGCAGCAGCGTGTCGGTATGGTGCTGCGTACCATCACGACCAAGATTCCCGATCTCGACGAGTTGGGCATGCCGGAGGTGCTGAAGGACATCGTGATGACCAAGCGCGGCCTGGTGATCGTGGTCGGCGGGACGGGTTCCGGCAAGTCGACCACGTTGGCAGGCATGATCGGGCACCGCAACAAAAACAGCTACGGGCACATCATTACCATCGAAGATCCGGTGGAATATGTGCATGACCATATCAATTGCCTCATCACGCACCGCGAGGTCGGGGTGGATACCGAGTCCTGGCACAACGCACTGAAGAACACCCTGCGCCAGGCGCCGGATGTGATTTTGATCGGCGAAATCCGCGATAAGGAAACCATGGAATATGCCGTGGCCTTTGCGGAAACCGGGCACTTGTGCCTGGCCACGCTGCACGCCAACAGTTCCAACCAGGCCTTGGACCGGATCATCAACTTTTTCCCGGATGAACGGCGTACACAGCTGTTGATGGACCTGTCACTCAACGTCAAGGCTTTTGTTTCGCAGCGCTTGATCCCGAAAAGAGATGCAACCGGGCGCGTGGCAGCGTTTGAAATCATGCTCAATTCGCCGCTGATTGCCGACATGATCTTCAAGGGCGAAGTGAATGAGATCAAGGGTGTGATGGCGCAATCGCGCGAACTGGGTATGGAGACCTTTGACGGCGCGCTATTCAGTTTGTTTGAATCGGGGATGATTTCCTATGAGGAAGCCCTGAAGAACGCGGACTCGGTCAATGATCTGCGCCTGCGCATCAAACTGGAAAGTAAGCTGACGACCGATCGGAACCTGATGAGCGGCACCGAAAATATGCAGCTTGATTGATTCGCAGTCGGGGAAAGATCACAGAAAACGCGAAGCCCGGATTTTCGCCCGGGCGTGCCGCCACTAGCCCTCACGGTTTGGGCCGATTGCTTCCGGCCACGATCTTGTATTCCAGCAAACGGCATTCGATTGCGCCGTTGAACAGCGGGGTACGCTTGGAGGGGGACAGCCGCATCAACTTCAGGATGGCCTTGTCGGCGGTGAACAAATAAGCCGTCCAGCCACCGAATTTCTTTTTCAGTGCATCACCCAGCTTGGGATAAAGCTCGGCCAATTCGTCCAGCTCACCCATGCGCTCACCGTAGGGCAGATTGGCCACCAGCAAGCCATGTTCTGCGGGTGCGGAGATTTCCAGCACATTGGCCTGTTTCAGTTCCACACACTCCGACAATCCCGCCTCATCCAGGTTGCGCCAGGCGGTCTTCAGCGAGTCGCCGTATAAATCGCTGCCGTAAAGTTCCAGCGGTTTGGCCGGCAGTTGTGCGGCAATAGCCTGTTCGCGCATCCTGCCCCACAATGCCGCATCAAAATTCTTCAGCTTCTCGAATGCAAATCCGCGGGCGATCCCCGGCTGGATGTTCAGCGACATCTGTGCCGCCTCGATCAGGAACGTCCCGCTGCCGCACATCGGGTCGAGCAACGGTGTGCCGGGCTGCCAGTTCATCAGCCGCAAAATGCCCGCCGCGAGATTCTCCCGGATGGGGGCGATGTTGGTGTGTGCGCGCACGCCGCGCTTGAACAACGCGTCACCTGAAGTATCCAGATACAACATCAGTTTGTTGTCTTCGATGAACACATGGATACGCACATCCGGTTCCACGGTGTCCACGCTGGGGCGTTCGTTGCAGTGTGCGCGAAAGCGGTCGCACACGGCATCCTTGACCAGCAGGGTGATGAACTCCAGGCTTTTCAGCGGGCAGCGGATCGCGGTGGTGTTCACGCGGATGGTATGGGTGACATCGAACCAGCGCTGCCACTGCAGCTCGAATGCAGTCTTGTAGATATCCTGCTCGGTGCGGTATTGCATTTCCTTGATACGCCACAGGATGCGGCTGGCGATACGGCTCTCCAGATTGGCGCGATAGCACAGCGCCCAGTCGCCGGAGAAATGCACACCACCTTCGGTGCTGCGTACATTCTGCGCGCCAAGCGCTTCGAGATCGTGATGGAGCACGGTCTCCAAACCGCGCGGGCAGGGGGCAAAAAAATCAGGCATGGGTCAGAATGGCTTTACGGTGACAAGGATGACGATTAAGGTCAGCATAAGTACGGGGATTTCGTTGAACCAGCGATAGAACACATGACTGCGGGTGTTCCGGCCGGCGGCGAATTGTCTGACCAGTATGCCGCAGTAGTAGTGATAGCCGATCAGCAACAGTACCAAAAACAGTTTGGCATGCAACCAGCCGCCGCTGAAGCCATAGCCCAGCCACAACCACATGCCGAACCCCAAAGCCAGCCAGGCGATCGGGGTGATGAAACGGTACAGTTTGCCTTCCATCAGCTTCAGACGCGCGATTTCGGCGGGTTCTGTCGCCATCGCGTGATTGACGAAAATCCGCGGCAGATAAAACAAACCGGCAAACCAGCTCACCACAAAGATGATGTGAAACGCTTTAACCCATAACATGAAATCACCTCTATAAATTGGTTTTGTGGGCGAACCGCTGCGTTGCGTGCTCGCTCACTCATCGCCTATCAATTCGATATGCCTCGTCATTCGCTGTGCGGCGCCTTGCGTTTCATCCCGCAAAGCAAATTTCTAGAGGCGATTACAGGAAAATTATGATCTGTCCCTGATTTCTGAACCCACAGCATGACAATGATCCTTTGGCGTGTTTCGATTGGCAATCGCCGTTCAGTAAGTGGCTTCATGTATTTGCGGCATGCCGTCGTCCACCCAGCGGGCATAGCCGCCGTTCAGGTTGAGCACATTCTTGAAGCCCATCATCTGGAGTACGGCGCAGGCCATCGCGGAGCGGCCCCCTGTTGCGCAATAAACGATGACCTGACGGTCGCGTGCAGTTGTCAGTTCCGGTACATGTTTGGGATAAGCAGGGTCGGCAGCGGCCTCGAGGATGCCGCGTGGCACCAGGTGAGCGCCCTTGATGTGGCCATTTTCAAATTCGCCATGTTCGCGCACGTCGATCAACTGCAGGTCATCTTTTTTGTTGAGTGTGTCGACCAGTGCTTGCGGGGTGATTTCCGTGATGCAGGACTTTGCAGCACGGACAAAGTCCATCAGGCTCATGGGTTGTTCCGGCTTGAAGCTGTTGTACATTCGTCGTTCTCCTAATGTTTGTTTCGAAAAGATTTAACTTGTGCGGGGGCGGTCCTGGAAGACGATATTGAAATCAGCCACCGGTGCAAAGCTGCCGTTTGTCCGGTCCATTTTAAACGCGCTTACTGCGCGAGCCTGCGCCGGAACAGTACCAGCGACACATAAAATCCGAACAATGCGTAGCCCAGCAATACCGAAATATGCAGCATGAAACCGGGCGGCACATGGTTGGTCAGCAGCGGCCGGGCCAAATCGATCGCGTGGGTCAGAGGCAGCACGGACGATATATTCTGCAGCATAGGCGGCAACCGGTCGACCGGAAAAAACACGCCACATAATAGCACCATCGGGGTGATGGCCAGTGTGAAGTAATACATGAAATAGTCATAGCTGGGTGCGAGGGCGGTGACGATCAGCCCTATCGACGCGAAACACAGGCCCACCAGAAAAGCGAGCGGAATGATCCACAGCGATAGCAGCGAGTGCGACAGCCCCAGCAGCCAGATTACCAGCAGCACAGCCAACCCGGACAGCAGGCTTTTGCTTGCCGCCCAGACGATCTCGGAGAACACGATGTCGTCCAGCGTGATGGGTGTGTTGAGGATAGCCTCCCAGGTGCGCTGTTCGTGCATGCGCGCGAAGCCGGAATACAGCGCCTCGAAACTGGCGCTGTTCATGGTGCTATAGCACACCGTGCCGCCTGCCAGGAATGCGATGTAGGATGTGCCGCCGACCTGCGGCAACATGCCGCCCAGTCCGTAGCCGAGTCCCAGCATGTAGATCACCGGATCGGCGAGATGGCCAAGCACCGACGCCCCAGCCATCTTTTTCCAGACCATGAAATTGCGCCGCCAGACCGGGATGAAACGGCGGCTGAATTGCGGCAATGCGAAATATTGCCTGCTCATTTCAGCTTGTCCTGTTCGACCGCGGCCATCGCATCGGCGGGACTGACCACGCCGATCCCGCGCGCGTAGACGCAGCCCCTGGATGTTCCTTCGGCAGCGACACGATCATCGCTGATGAAAACATGTTTCATGTAGAAGTATTTTTCGTCCCAGTGGGTCACTTCCAGTTCCACCCGGAAGCGTTGAAACAGCCCCAGCGGTTTCTTGTAGATCATCGTATGTTCCGCTATAACGGGTATCCATTTGCGCCTGAACATGGCTTTCAGCAATCCGGTACGGATGAACAGATCCACCCGGTTGAGATCACAGATGGTCAGGTAACGGCCGTTGTTCATATGGAAGTTGATGTCCAGATCATTCGGCAGCACGTGCAAGTTCAGTACGCTCAGCGAGTTGCTGATACTGAGCGACTCGCGGAATTGCGCCAGTATGAACACATACAGCATGCGAAAAATAAGATTCATTTTAAGGTGCAGTCGAAACAAGCCCAAGGCGGCAAGGTCGAGGCGACGATGACATAACCAGCCACTTGCCGCGGATTTTGCGGCTTAGTGGATTGGCTAGTAGTTTCTCCAGTACAGAAAGTACGGCGATAACCAGCGACTTGGCTATCGTCTTTTGATAGCTTAGTCGAATGGCTAGGAGTTCCTTCAGGAGCCGAGTACCGCAGCCAACGCCGGGATTGCGATGAATGTGCCTTGAAATCATTCGCGCATCTCCCGTCCGGTGAGTTTCAGGAACACGTCCTCCAGATTGGCAGGCCGGTGCAGGTAGCGCAATTCCGGATGCAGTTGCAGTTCCCGCAGCAGCGGCTGCGCATCGGTCACATAACAGAATACCGACTCGCCGCTGACCTCGAAGCGCTGCGCATGCCCCGCCGCATGGTCGTGCGCCCATGAAGCAGCCTGTTCGCCAAACACCTCGACCACCTGCGGCTCGATGTTCTGTTCGATCAGTTCGCGTGGCGAGCCGGTGGTGATGATGCGGCCGTTGTCCATTACCGAGAGCCGATGGCACAGCCGTTCCGCCTCATCCATGAAGTGCGTGGTGAGCAGCAGGGTCTTGCCGCGCGCGGTCAATTCGCGCAGGCGTTGCCAGATCAGGTGGCGCGCCTGCGGATCGAGTCCGGTGGTCGGTTCGTCGAGGAAGATCACCTCGGGGTCGTTCACCAGCGCGCGTGCCAGGGTCAGGCGCCGCTTCATCCCTCCCGACAACGTCGGCACCTTTGCGTCGCGCTTGCCGGTCAGGTTGGCGAATTCCAGCAGTTCCGGCATGCGCGCATTGATCGTCGCATCGCTGATGCCGAAGTAGCGCCCGTACACCAGCAGGTTTTCTGCCACGGTGAAATCGGGATCAAGATTGTCCATCTGCGGCACGACGCCGACGCGCATCCGGGCGGCACGCGCCTGTTGCGGCACGGTATGGTCCAGCAACTGCAACTCGCCTGAATCCGGTGCGATCAGGCCGAGCATCAGGCGCAGCGTAGTGGTCTTGCCCGCGCCGTTCGGTCCGAGCAG
>JBBRFZ010000066.1:0-14761 GCA_038241165.1 Burkholderiales bacterium
ATAGGCGCACAGATGTTTCGCGAGCAGATTCATGCGGAAACGGCGTTTCATCCACATTCGGTGCCATTGTTTCAAACGGGAGTTGTAGCCTTTTGAGCAGCTCGCGGCGGTAAATGGAGCTGGAAGCGAGTACAAGCAACTGAGAATTCAAAGATATTCCTTAGGATTTTTGACAGGAAGCGACGAAAAATATATCATGCGCGCCTCATGTATGCACGGTCTTTCATCGATAGCCTGGATTTTGCCCGAAACGGGAAGCATCTAAGCGGTGAATTACCGGTTGCCGAGCTGCCGCGCTTGCTGGAAGCACTGGAAACTCCCCAGGGAGTTTTGCATTACACAGTGCAAGGTGGCGTGGATAAACAAGGGATACATTTTCTGGATGTGGACGTGGTTGGCCTGTGCCGGTTGCGTTGCCAACGTTGCCTGAATGGCCTCGATTATCCGGTACAGCTTGATACACGCTTGTTGCTTCGCGATCAGGCAAGCCTGGACGGATTGGACGACGACGATGCGGCGGACGGAAAGGAAGAAGAGTTCGATAGCATTCTGGCGGATACGCATTTGAATGTGCTGGATATGCTTGAAGAAGAGATTTTGTTAAGTCTGCCAATTGCACCCAAACATGAATCGGGTGCTTGTCAGGCAACAGATGGCCAAAATACGCAGCGGGATGAAAAAAATCCATTTGCGGTTTTAGCGAAATTGAAACGTAATTAAACAGTTATTTAGGAGCAGTTACCATGGCAGTTCAGCAAAACAAGAAGTCCCCATCCAAGCGCGGCATGCACCGCGCCCATGATTTTTTGACCAGCCCGGCGACCGCAATCGAGCCGACCACGGGTGAGATCCACTTGCGCCACCACGTCAGCCCCACTGGCTTTTACCGTGGCAAGAAGGTAGTCAGAACCAAGGGCGAATAAATCTTCAAGTAGCGCAGCCGATCATTCAAGGTCGGCTGCGTTTTCTTTTTTGTTAGCCTTGCTGAGGATTGCTTAGTGGATGTCACATTAGCTATAGATGCAATGGGGGGCGACCACGGCACGACGGTCACCGTTCCCGCAGCAGTTGAGTATCTGAAGCAGTTCCCCGAAGATACCATCATTCTGGTGGGTATTCCTGATGCCGTTGAAGCCGAATTACGTGTCCTGGGTATGAAAACGGGAGTGCATTTGCGTGTTCATCCCGCCAGCGAAGTGGTGGGCATGGACGAACAGCCACAATCTGCATTGCGCGGCAAAAAAAACTCCTCGATGCGAGTCAGCATCAATCTGGTCAAAAATGGTGAAGCATTGGCCTGCGTCAGCGCTGGCAACACCGGCGCACTGATGGCGACGGCACGTTATGTGCTGAAAACCATCCCCGGACTAGACCGCCCGGCGATCGCCTCCTATTTGCCAACCAAAAACGGCCGGGTCTGCATGCTCGACTTGGGCGCCAACACCGATTGCAACGCCCAGCATCTGCTGCAGTTTGCCTTGATGGGATCCACACTGGTTACCGCATTGGAGAACAAATTGAATCCCAGTGTCGGTCTGTTGAATATCGGCAGCGAAGACATCAAAGGCAATGAAGTGGTCAAGCAGGCCGCAGAATTGCTGCGTGAAAGTGATCTGAACTTTTACGGCAATGTCGAAGGCAACGACATCTTCAAGGGAACCACCGATGTGGTAGTGTGCGACGGCTTCGTCGGCAATGTGGCATTAAAAACCACCGAAGGACTTGCTCAGATGCTGGGCGGATTTTTACGCGAGGAATTCGGCAGGAACATATTCTCCAAAATGGCCGCACTTGTGGCATTGCCGGTACTCAATGCATTCAAGCGCAGGGTGGATCATCGCCGCTACAACGGTGCAAGCCTGCTCGGACTGAAGGGTATCGTGGTGAAGAGTCACGGCTCGGCAGATATATTCGCTTTCCGATGCGCCATCGAACGTGCCGCCGAAGAAGTGCGCGGTGGCATGTTGCAGCACATAAGCGAGCACATTGAAGTTTGGCACAATTCAAATCAGCAGAAAGCAGCGGAGGTTCCCTGATGTATTCAAAAATAATCGGCACAGGAAGTTATTTGCCGGCCAAGGTACTGACCAATTTTGACCTGGAAAAGATCATGGACACCTCGCACGACTGGATCGTCTCGCGTAGCGGTATCGTCGAACGGCATATTGCGGCAGACAATCAGCTGACCAGCGACCTTGCCTTGCAAGCCAGCCTGCAGGCGATCAAGGCCGCGGGTATCAGTGCTGACCAGATAGACCTGATAATCGTTGCGACCACGACACCCGACCAGATTTTCCCGAGCACTGCCTGCATCCTTCAAGACAAACTCGGAATCAGGAATCATGGCGCCGCATTCGACATGCAGGCGGTATGCGGAGGCTTTGTGTATGCGATGAACACTGCCGACCTGTACATACGTAGCGGCCAGGCCAAAACGGCGTTAGTGGTCGGTGCGGAGGTACTGTCGCGCATTCTGGACTGGAATGATCGCGCCACTTGCGTGTTGTTCGGCGACGGAGCCGGTGCAGTTGTGCTGCAGGCCTCTGAAACGCCAGGTATCGTTGCAAGCAAGCTGCACGCCGATGGCAGCTATCACGACATGTTGAAAGCCGCTGGCAACATCAGCAATGGTCTGGTGCAAGGTGATCCATTCATAAAGATGGAAGGTCCGGCGGTATTCAAGTTTGCAGTGAAGGTGCTGAGTGCAGTGGTCGATGAAGTGCTTGAGGAGAACCACTTGCAGGGCTCCGATGTCGACTGGCTGGTGCCGCACCAGGCCAATATCCGCATCATGGAAGCTACTGCAAAGAAACTTGGCGTGAGCATGGATAACGTGATCGTTACAGTCGCGACGCACGGCAATACCTCGGCGGCATCGATCCCTTTGGCATTGGATGCAGCGGTTCGCGATGGCCGCATCAAGGCCGGGCAGAATGTTTTACTGGAGGCCGTGGGTGGCGGGTTTACCTGGGGCGCCGTTTTGATCAAGTGGTAAGCACTTGGGTTGCTAGTCGCTGGACGTTGGTCACCGGTTAAAACCTGACTGCGGTCAGCAACCTAATGACTAAAGACTGATAACTGACGACTGATTTTACTATGACTAGATTTGCATTTGTATTTCCCGGCCAAGGTTCCCAATCACGCGGCATGATGAATGGTTATGCCGACTTTCCCGCTGTGCGCAATACTTTTGCCGAAGCTTCTGATGTGTTGAATCAGGATCTGTGGCAGCTGGTCGCGGAAGGCAGCGATGCTGACCTGAATGCCACCGTGAATACCCAACCCCTTATGCTGACCGCAGGCGTGGCCGTGTATCGCGCCTGGCAGATGCAACAAGGTGCTGTTCCGTTCATCATGGCTGGGCATAGCTTGGGTGAATATACCGCGCTGGTTGCTGCCGGTGCCTTGGGTTTTTCCGATGCCTTGCCGCTGGTGCGCTACCGAGCGCAATGTATGCAGCAGGCGGTACCGGAAGGCGTCGGCGGCATCGCCGCAATACTTGGACTGGATGACGATACTGTACGTGCCGTGTGTATCGAGGGTGCGCAGGGGGAAGTGCTGGAAGCGGTGAATTACAATTCCCCCGGCCAGATAGTGATTGCCGGTAATCGTGCCGCGGTCGAGCGCGGCATGGAATTGGCCAAGGCCAAAGGTGCGAAGCGCGCAATCATGCTGCCGATAAGCGTGCCGTCGCATTGCAAGTTAATGGAGGGCGCTGCTGAGCAATTGCGGGATTACCTTGCTGACGTAACGGTGCAAGCTCCGCCCATTCCTGTGCTCCACAACGCCGATGTAAAAAGCTATTCGGATGCTGCTGCAATCAAGGATGCACTGGTACGCCAGTTGTATTCTCCGGTGCGCTGGGTGGAAACCGTACTGGAATTCGGCAAACAGGGCATTACCCACAATGTGGAATGTGCACCGGGCAAAGTGCTGGCGGGGCTGAACAAACGCATCGCCACCGACCAGCAAGCCATGGCCATCAACGATGGTGCAGCACTGACTCTGGCTTTGACCACACTCGCATAAGGAACACGACATGACACTGCAAGGACAGATCGCATTAGTCACAGGGGCCAGCCGTGGAATCGGCCAGGCCATCGCGCTGGAACTGGGCGGGCAGGGCGCTACCGTGATCGGCACGGCCACCAGCGACGCCGGCGCACAAGTGATCGGCGCATACCTGGATGCTGCCGGCATCAAGGGAGCCGGTATGGCGTTGAACGTCAACGACACGGCTCAAACTGAACAGGTGCTGGCTGAGCTGCGCAAGCAATTCGGCGAAATATCGATACTTGTGAACAACGCCGGCATCACACGAGACAATCTGCTGGCACGCATGACTGACGAAGAATGGGACGATGTGCTGGCGACCAACCTGAAATCCGTGTTCCGTCTCAGCCGTGCTGTGCTACGCGCCATGATGAAGGCAAGAGGAGGGCGCATCATCAGCATTTCCTCGGTGGTGGGCAGCATGGGCAACGCAGGACAGGCCAACTATGCTGCATCCAAAGCGGGCATGGTCGGCTTCACCAAGTCCCTCGCCCAGGAAATCGGCAGCCGGAATATCACTGTAAACTGCGTTGCACCCGGATTTATCGATACCGACATGACTCATGCGTTGGGCGAAGAACAACGCTCCAAGCTGGTCGAACACGTGCCGCTGAAACGACTAGGCCAACCAGCTGACATTGCAGCTGCCGTGGTATTTCTGGCAGGCCCGGGAGCGGCTTACATCACCGGCGTAACTTTGCACGTGAATGGCGGGATGTACATGGAATAACAAGGCGTTCGCTGAAACAGTTGGATGATTCTAAACGAAGTGAATTGTTGGAATATTCACTTTATGTATATTACTGTGTTCAATCTGATTCTCTTTATACCTACATGCTAACATGGCTTTAAATATCACTTGCTGCACGGCAAGATTTTGGGGGAAAAGCCATGCTGAAATTTGATTTCTCTGTAAAGACACGGGATGGACAAAAAGTCGAGAGCATCTGCATACAAGGCAAGGATGTTATGGATGCGGAACGTAAATTGCGCCAGATGTACCGCGATTGCGAAGTAATGCATTGCCAGGCTGTCAGTACCGATAAGGTGCCTTTCCAGTCGGCGGATATTGAAGAGGTATTGTCGTTAATTGCCAGATATAGCTGAGAAGTTGGTATTCACAAGCCCCGATGATCGTTGATTCTGTAACGGTCCAAATTCCCCGGTATTATTCGATAAACCCGTCAGCCATCAATTCGTCGAGCAGGGCATCATAGTCTTGTGCGCCACGGCTGCCGGGAGCATGCTCGAAGACCGTTTTGTGCAATGCCGGGCTTTCGGCCAGACTGACATTTTCCGAGATGACTGTCCTGCAAACGTCCGCACCAAATTCTGCCTGTGCCAAACTCAAAACGATTTTTGCCATATTCCGCCTGGGGTCAAAACGAGTGAGCAAAAAACGGCGATTTACTCTGCGCTTCAGCACCTGTTCGAGGGCCTTGAGAGTTTTTACGATTTGAAGTGCCCCATTTAGTGATAGGTAGTCGGCCGCGATTGGAACGATGACGGTATCGCAGGCAAATATCGCATTCAGGGAAAGGACGCCTACCAGCGGGCTGCAATCGATTATCCAGGACGCATGTCCGGATATCTGCTTTTCTGTCTGCAAGCTTGTGTTTAGCCTGTTAATTGCGTTGTAACCTTTGCCATGCAGGGCATCCACTTTGGACAGTTCGACATGTGAAGGAATTACCCTGATTCCGCTTGGAGATTCCAATATCAGGTCGCGCAAAGGGCGATTGCGCTGAAACAGGCTATAAATGCTGTCATCAGCCGAATTCGCGGTAAGGCCGGAAATAGAACTGAATTGAGCTTGCGGATCCAGATCGATACCTACGGGTTGGCAGCCACGACGCGTTAATGCGGCTACCAGATTAAGAACCGTGGTGGTCTTCCCAACCCCGCCTTTTTGGTTAAATACAGCAACTATAGCCATAGTTCAGTTTAAGCCGGACTTGATTTACAAGGCAATTTGTATCGTTCTAGCCAGATGATCAAGCTATTACGCGCCAAGGATTTAAAAACAATGCAATAGTACCTGTTATCATATTACCCCTCGACTAAAATTACATTGAAATAGGATTGCACATGGCCAAACCAAATTACTCGTTCGAAAAACGTCAAAAAGAGATTGCCAAGAAAAAGAAACAGGAAGAGAAGCGACAACGCAAAATCGCCCCTCAGGGTGAGCAGCCGCAAAATGGTCAGCCCCAACCGCCCGCTGATGAGGTATCCGGCACCTGAATAATGCGATTCAGCGAAAATTGGGGGAATCGGGCTGTATTCACTCTTGATAACTCAACCGCAACGAACACAAGTTGTTTGGTTTTTTTCGCAAATTTGATACAATGCCGCCGTTATTTTGAACTTTAATCTAGGGTAGGAGAATTAAGATGTCTATTGAACAACGCGTTAAAAAGATTGTTGCCGAGCAACTGGGTGTAAATGAGTCTGAAGTCAAGAATGAATCTTCTTTTGTCAACGATCTGGGTGCAGATTCACTGGACACCGTGGAATTGGTCATGGCCCTGGAAGAAGAGTTTGAATGTGATATTCCTGACGAAGATGCAGAAAAAATCACCAGTGTTCAACAGGCCATCGACTACGTCCTGGCACATCAAAAGTAATCCACTCCTTCGTTATTTTTACCCTCTTTTCCTTTTATTCCATACTTACTGTTTGGCGGAGTCAATTTGTCTAAGCGTAGAGTCGTCATTACCGGGCTAGGGGCTATCTCCCCGGTCGGGATAGGGATTCCCACGGTCTGGCAGAACATTGTCGCGGGGAAATCCGGTATTACCAATATCACCCACTTTGATGCCAGTTCAATGGCAGCACAGATTGCCGGTGAGGTGAAGGATTTTGATGTCACTCAATATCTGTCCGCCAAGGATGCCCGTCGCATGGACAGGTTTATCCATTTTGGTCTGGTGGCTGGCATAGAGGCATTCAAGGACTCTGGGCTGGAAGTGTCCGAGCAGAATGCCGAGCGCCTCGGCGTAAACATCGGTTCCGGCATCGGTGGTCTGCCGATGATTGAGGATACGCACAACGATTACCTCGCCGCAGGGCCGCGCAAAATATCGCCGTTCTTTATTCCAGGCACCATTATCAACATGATTTCCGGAAACCTGTCTGTTATGTACGGATTAAAGGGCCCGAATCTGGCAATGGTTTCTGCATGCACTACCGGCACGCATTGTATAGGCGAATCGGCGCGCATCATCGAGTATGGTGATGCGGATGTGATGATTGCGGGTGGCTCTGAAGCAACGCTGTGCGCACTGGCGGTGGGTGGTTTTTCCTCAGCGCGTGCACTCAGCACCCGCAACGATGACCCGGCCACGGCAAGTCGTCCCTGGGACAAAGGTCGCGACGGCTTCGTGATGGGTGAGGGTGCGGGAGTGATGGTGCTGGAGGAATACGAACATGCCAAGGCACGCGGCGCCAGAATTTATGCGGAATTGGCCGGTTATGGCATGAGCGGCGATGCCTACCATATTACCTCGCCGAATAGCGATGGGCCGAAACGCAGCATGCTGAATGCGCTGCGCAATGCGGGTTTGGACCCGCAGGCTGTGCAGTATGTTAACGCGCATGGTACTTCGACCCCTTTGGGCGACAAGAATGAAACCGATGCCATCAAACTGGCGTTTGGTGATCATGCCAAGAGCTTGGTAGTGAATTCGACCAAGTCGATGACAGGCCACCTTCTGGGCGGTGCGGGGGGTGTCGAGTCGGTATTTTGCGCGTTGGCGATACACCATCAAATTTCGCCACCTACCATTAATATTTTTGAGCAAGATCCGGAATGCGATCTGGACTACTGCGCGAATGTTGCACGTGACATGAAGATCGATGTCGCGATGAACAATAATTTTGGCTTCGGTGGAACCAACGGAACCCTGGTGTTCCGCAAGGTCTAGTTTTCCGCTGCGATGCTGGTCAATGGCAAGCCTGGCAATTTGATCGGCATTCGTGATCGTGGCCTGCTCTACGGGGATGGGGTATTTCGCACTCTGCCAGCGATCCGGGGAAGAGCACAACATTGGCCGTTGCACTATCAAAAACTCCGACACGATTGTACTGCGCTGGGTATTGCCTGCCCGGATGCTGAATCGCTTTCCGCACAATTGGACGGCCTGTTGGCTCAACATCCAGACGGAGTGGTGAAGTTGGTTGTCACGCGCGGGATGAGTACACGCGGCTATGCACCCCAACATTGCACCGATACCACCCATTTCTGGGACATTTCCCCCATGCCCGAGTATCCGGCCGACTGGGCAATACACGGAATCAAGGTGCAACAATGCCAACTACGGCTGGGTCAGCAGTCTCGCCTGGCAGGGGTAAAGCATCTCAACCGTCTGGAAAACGTTCTGGCCGCTGCGGAATGGCACGATGCGAGTTTACTTGACCCGGAGATCGCAGAAGGCTTGCTGCTTGATATCGATGGCAACGTGATCGAAGGCACGCGCAGTAATCTATTTATTGTGTGCCGGGGCGAATTGATTACGCCGGAATTGTCGCTTAACGGCGTGGCGGGCGTGCAACGAGATCGCGTGATCGACTGGTCCATACAACACAATATGCCGCTACAGATTCGCAATATAGGACTGGAAGAGGTGTTGCATGCCGATGAGTTGTTCCTGGTGAACAGCATCATTGGCCTGTGGCCGATACGGGAACTGGAGCAATGTCACTGGACAAGTTTCCCGGTTTCCATGCAGATCCGGCAATCTTGGGCAGAGGAATCAACGAACCAATGAAAAGATTTATTACGCTACTGCTGGCGATGTTGCTGTTGACTCTGGCGAGTGCCGGCTATTACGCCTTTAGCCCATTATCATTGCCCGGTACGCCGTTTGAATTCTCGCTGAAACAAGGCAGCAGCCTGAAAAGTACAGGGCGGGAATTGCAGCAATCAGGGTTGCTGGAACGCGGCTGGCAATTCGTCTGGCTGGCCCGCTTGTTGGGTAAATCAGGACAAATCAAGGCGGGAAACTACGCACTGGAGCATTCGGTTTCTCCTCTTCAATTATTGAAAATCATCAGTACGGGTGAAGTGAGTCTGAATCAGGTGAGTGTGATTGAGGGCTGGACATTCAAACAAATGCGCGATGCACTTGACAGCAATCCAGATATTACCCACAACTCGGCCAACCTGACCGATGAAGAAATCCTGCAGCGTATCGGCGCGACGGAAAGTCATCCGGAAGGCCTGTTCTTCCCGAACACCTACTACTTCGCGGCGGGCAGCAGTGATCTGCAGATATTCAAGCGCGCCTATCAGACCATGCAAAAACATTTGCAGCAGGCATGGCTTGAACGCGCTCCGGATCTGCCATTACAGACCCCTTACCAGGCACTGATACTGGCTTCCATCATCGAGAAGGAAACCGGGACACCAAGTGATCGCGTGATGATTGCCGGCGTGTTTGTGAACCGCCTGCGAAAGGGCATGTTATTGCAATCCGACCCGACGGTGATTTATGGCATGGGGGACAAATTCGATGGCAACTTGCGCAAGCGCGATTTACGTTCCGATAGCGCCTACAATACCTATATGCGCAGGGGGTTGACTCCCACACCGATTGCCTTGCCCGGCGTGGCTGCTTTACAGGCTGCTTTGCATCCGGCACAGACTGACGCGTTATACTTCGTTGCGCGCGGCGACGGCAGTTCGCAATTTTCCAGCAGTTTGAGCAAACACAACCGTGCGGTGAATCAATATCAAAAATGAGCGGACAAGCGACATTGAGTTTTGCACGGGAAATTGCAGCGTGAGCAAGTTTATTACCTTTGAAGGTGTAGACGGTGCAGGAAAAAGCACCCATCTGGAATGGGTTGCCGATGCGCTGAGGCTACGCGGACTCGATGTGTTAGTCACCCGGGAACCGGGCGGTACCCCGCTGGGTGAGCAGTTGCGCGATATATTGTTGAACAGCTCCATGTGCATCGGTACGGAAGCACTGCTGATGTTTGCAGCACGTCTGGAACACATCGAACAAGTCATCAAGCCCGCATTAGATGTCGGCAAGTGGGTGATTTCAGATCGTTTCAGCGATGCCAGCTTTGCCTATCAGGGCGCCGGCAGGGGACTCAGCTGGGAAAAATTAAGCCAGCTTGAACAATGGGTGCATCCCGATTTACAGCCTGACCTGACGCTGTTTTTTGACGTTCCGGTCGAAGTAGCGCGTCAACGTCTGGCAAATAACGTCACGTTGGACCGCTTCGAGCAGGAGCAGACCGATTTTTTTGAACGAGTGCGAGCCGGATACCACAAACGTGTCAAGGAACACCCGCAACGATATAGTGTAATTGATGCGTCACAGACCCTTGATAAAGTTAAACTAGAGCTTGAGAAAATTATATCAATTATTTGATATGAAAGAAATTTATCCTTGGCAAAAAAATGATTGGGCGCGCTTGCAGGAGCTACGCAAAGGACCGGCACACGGTCTGCTATTCAAGGGCGGCAAGGGCATCGGCAAACTTGATTTGGCCATCAATTATGCGCAAAGCCTGTTATGCCAAGACCCGGACAAATCAAATTTTGCATGCGGAAAATGTCCCTCCTGTCACTGGTTCGAACAGGGCACACACCCTGACTTTCGTTTATTGCAACCTGAAATCCTGAGCCTGGATGGTGAGGAGAGCGAATCCGGGAAAAAGCCCAGCAAGCAGATATCTGTCGAGCAAATTCGCGGTTTGGCGGACTTTTTCGGCATGACCGCCCATCAGGGCGGCAGGCGTTTGGTCATCATTCATCCGGCCGAGACCATGAACCCGAATGCCGCCAATGCCCTGCTGAAGAACCTCGAAGAACCGCCACCGGGGCTGCTGCTCATTCTGGTATCGCACAAACCCCAGCAATTGCTGCCTACCATCTTGAGCCGCTGTCTGGCTTTCGCATTACCTGCACCAGATGCCGCAAGCGCATTGCACTGGCTGGCAGCACAGGGCGTAATGCATCCTGCCGAATCCCTTGCAGCCTCGGGTTTCGCACCGTTGCAGGCGGTTCAACTGGATGAGCAACTGGGCAGCGAAGAACGCGACAAGTTGCTTCGCGGGGCACGTCTGCCTGAAACACTGGATGTATTCGCACTGGCCGAGGCGCTGCAGAAGACCGACCAGGCGCTGGTCGTGCAGTGGCTGCAACAATGGTGTTATGACCTTACTTCAATGAAGCTGGCGGGCAAACTGCGTTATCATCCTGGAGAAGAAGCCGCCATCAACAAGCTGATCGGCCGTGTTACACCGTTAAACCTGGCGCGTTTGCAAAGGTACCTGCAAACAGCGAAACGGGAAGCGAGGCACACACTCAATCCCAAATTGTTTTTTGAATCCCTGTTTTTTTCCTACCGCCAACTAATGCTCGAATAACATGCAACTCATCGATTCCCACTGCCATATCAATTTTCCGGAACTCGCCGGGAACTTGAGTGATGTGCTGGCGCAAATGGAGCAAAACGAGGTCGTCAGCGCACTTTGCGTTTCGGTCAATCTGGCCGATTTCCCCCAAATACTGGCGCTTGCCGAGCTACATCCGCATATCTATGCATCGGTGGGTGTGCATCCCGATCACGAAGATGCCGAGGAACCCGATGTCGCCCGCCTGGTCGGTTTGGCACAACACCCAAAGGTCATCGCCATCGGTGAAACCGGCCTGGATTATTTTCGCCTGAATGGGAATCTGGATTGGCAACGCGAGCGTTTTCGCACACATATCCGTGCGGCACGCGAGAGCGGCAAGCCACTCATCATCCATACCCGCGAAGCCGCCGCCGACACACTGCGCATCATGATGGAAGAAAATGCCGCAGAGGTACGCGGCGTGATGCATTGCTTCACCGAAACATGGGAAGTTGCCGAAGCCGCGCTGGCAATGGGCTTTTACATATCATTTTCCGGCATTGTCACCTTCAAGAATGCCAAGCAGATCAAGGAAGTTGCCCAACGCGTGCCGTTGGAGCGCATCTTGATCGAAACCGACTCACCGTATCTGGCCCCGGTACCGCATCGCGGCAAGCTCAACCAGCCTGCTTATGTGAAGCATGTGGCCGCAGAAATAGCCATGCTGCGCGGCATCAGCATGGACGAAGTGGGGCGGACCACCACGGAAAATTTTATGCACCTGTTTGGGCTGAAAAGCATGGCCCGGTAATTTTCGGCAGCGAAATTATTGACAGAAATACGAATATCCCTATAATGCGCAACTCGTTTTGCGGGAGTAGCTCAGTTGGTAGAGCGCAACCTTGCCAAGGTTGAGGTCGAGAGTTCGAGACTCTTCTCCCGCTCCAAATCTGAGGGAAAGCATTCTGGCTTTCCCTCGCTCATTTCAGGTTGTTGATTCGCAGTACGGCGAGATAGCAAAATGGTTATGCAGCGGATTGCAAATCCGCCTATCCCAGTTCGATTCTGGGTCTCGCCTCCAAATGCCCGCCCGGGTGGTGAAATTGGTAGACACAACGGACTTAAAATCCGTCGCTAGGGTGAAACCAGCGTGCCGGTTCGATTCCGGCTCCGGGCACCATTGATAAGGCTTTGCAGCGATTCAGGCCTTTTTTTATTTCCGTCCATAAACCATCCGTGGTGCAGCGCTGGTGCAATACCAAACATCAATCGCCTGCTAAACGGGAAAATATCCATCAACCTGACGTTCTTCCCGATCCTGAAAATCAGGAAGCTAATTGGCTAATTTGCACCCAATATGCACCATAATTGCACCACAGAATATAAGTTAATTAATAACTTATTGATATTTATGTATAAGAATACTTATTTCATCTGATTGTATATCCGTCATTGCTATTTATTGCCCTTTGTTGTAGCATTCTTTCCAGTGCTAAACAGTTGAGGGGACAATCATGGCAAGTATTGATAAGCGCATAGCCAAGGATGGCAAGATCACTTATCGCGTATTGGTACGGCTGAAAGGTATGCCAACACAGGCTGCAACATTCGAGCGCCTTACAGATGCCAGGAAGTGGGCGCAAGATACCGAGTCAGCAATAAGGGGTGGCCGCCACTTCAAGACATCACAAGCCAAGAAGCACACGCTGGGCGAGATGATTGACAGATATGTACGTGATGTTCTGCCGACCAAGCCCAAGAATGCCATAGACCAAAAACGACAATTGAACTGGTGGAAAGATGAGATTGGCAGCTACTCGCTGGCCGATGTAACCCCTGCGCTGATTGCTGAGTATCGCGACAAGTTGGCTAGAGGCATAACTGTACGAACTAAAAAGCCGCGTAATCCTGCTACCGTGAATAGGTACATGGCCGCGCTGAGTGTTGCCTTCACCACAGCGGTTAAGGAATGGGGCTGGATTGATGATAGTCCGATGCGGAAGGTGACCAAGGGCAAGGAATCCCGTGGCCGTGTCCGCTTCCTGTCCGATGATGAGCGCACCCGCCTATTGAAAGCCTGCAAGGAATCGCCTAGCGCTAACCTTTACCCCGTTGTAGTGCTGGCGTTGTCCACCGGTATGCGCGCTGGTGAAATCATGGGACTGACTTGGGATGTGGTGAACCTGAATCAAGGCTATGCAATCCTGCACGAGACAAAAAACGGCGAGCGCAGACGTGTGGCGATAACCGGCCATGCACTTGAGCAGTTGAAAGAGCTTTCCAAGGTGCGCCGGATAGATTGCAATTTACTTTTCCCATCTAAGGAAATTACACCTCAAAAGCTTCAAAAGGGTATGAATTTGCGTACCCCATGGCTGGCAGCGTTAAAGGTTGCCGGTATTGATGACTTCAAGTTTCACGATCTGCGCCACAGTGCCGCTTCATACCTTGCCATGAATGGCGCATCACTGGCCGAAATTGCCGAGGTGCTAGGTCATAAAACCTTGCAGATGGTTAAGCGTTACGCACACCTGAGCGAAGGGCACACCGCCCGCGTGGTGGCGAGCATGAATGACAAGATTTTTGGAGGTGTAGCATGAGCGAAGAAAAATATCTTCATAGCGAGAAACTACCGCTGTCGTTAGTTGTGGCAGAAAGTGAAAAGGAAACTGACCTAATAGAAAAGGCATTGCAAATTCTAGCTATTGAGGATGCGGGTTCTTCATATACACCAGTCACAGCCATTTCAGGCTTAATAAATCATTGGCTGGTTAACAGAGACTTGGCTTGTTATATACGAAACGAACGTGTTGATATAGCAGCTTTAGAGGTAATCGCTGTTGATGGTGACTTCGGCAAGGGTCTTGATGCGCTTGAAGCATGGATAACAATTAGCAAGGAAGAATTAACGGCATTGCTGGAATCAAGACACCTTCCGATTCCGAAATTCTTGAGTGTATCAACACGGCCAAGCATTACGGGCATGGAGTGGGGGAGTGATTATCTGACCATTCATGAGGCTGCAAGCAGGCTTGCCGGTAATGATGATAGCAACCAACTGTTATGGTTTAAATGGCGTGATCATTTATTGCAAGCTGCAAATGATGGCGACTTGATCGTGCGACACCATGAAAATAAAGTGCCATGGAAATTGAAATTTGAGCGAGTAAAAATCTCTGACTTGAATGTGTGCGTGAGTGTGATTGATCTTAATAAGTGGCTTGAAAAAATCAGTGTAGAAAACCGATTACCAAGGAGTTATGGTCAAATCTGGTGTATGGTCGATCTTTAGCATGATGCGTCAGGCGGCAAGTTTCTGTTGAGCCGGCAGATCATCTTGTACCGGTTCACC
>JBBRFZ010000067.1:0-14708 GCA_038241165.1 Burkholderiales bacterium
GTGAAGGCTTGGGTGGCGCAGTGGAAAGATCAGATTGAGTTGTTCTACCTGCCCAGTTACAGCCCACAACTCAATCCCGAGGAGCGCCTCAATGCTGATCTCAAGCAAGAGATGGGAAAACGCGTGCCCGTTCGGAGCAAAACAAAACTACGCGAAGCAACCAGCGCCCATATGGCGATGTTGGAGAAAAATCCCGAGCGCGTCATCAGCTACTTCCAAGACCGGCGAGTGAAGTATGCCGCTTAAGACTTCATCGGGCCGGAGCAATAGTTAATAGAACATTAACTGTGGGTAGAAGAACAGGTAAGATTAAATTAAAAAATTAATATATAATTATAATCAATATATTATAGAATCTTAATGGCGGAGAGGGCGGGATACTCCGCTATAAATAAATTATTTAATATAATCAGTTTGTTATAAATAGTGACTAATGGGCTGGTGTACCAGTTAAGTGTACCACATCAATTTCCAAAAAAAAGAATTACTCCATCGAATACCGATCAACCAATGCTTTGAGTGTCATATTTTGTGCGACGGCATCATGCGGAATGAGCAGGTAGCGCCATGCCTTTCCGTTCGTGGTGCGGGCATACTCCAAGGCGTTCTTACACCAGACCGCAGCCGCTTCGGCCTTGGCCTTCACGTCTGGGTTCTCCATATCCTTGACTGCTTTTATCTCGATAATCAGATTCACGTCTGCAGTCGCAGCAACAAAGTCGGGCACGTACTCAGGCTGATTCGCTCCCGAGCGATAATAGATATTGAACTGCCCTGCTACCGGTCGGAACCAGCGGCGGGCGTCGCGTTCCAGAATGCTCGCCAAAACGCGCTCGGTATCGGAATGGAACTTCTGCACCGGGTAGGCGCATTTGGCAAAACCGCCATAAACATACTGGGCGATCTTGCCCTTTTCAGCGGGTGCCTGATGCAGGGGCAACACGTCGCCTTCCGCCGTAAACGCGCAGGGCTTGAGCGGCGTAAAGCCCTGGCTCACCACCACCTCGGATTCCGATATGTTCTCGTAATAGTGCTGGACCATTTGCAGGTGGATGTTTTCTGAAATATTTTTTCCGTAGTTGCCCAGAATATTGTGTAGCTCGTCCTCGGTCTTCAAGTAGCTCTTGAAGTGCACAACAGCCTGCCCGGATAGGTCATAGATCAAATCCGCGTGGTCGTCATAAGAAATATCGTCGTAGTTGATCAGCTCGCGCACGATGTAGTTTTCGAAACGGTCTTCCAGCACCGCTGAAGATTCACCGTATTGAATACGCTTGCCGGTTCTCAGCCCCTGACCGATCAAGGCCATGTCCTGCGGCTGGAAGTTCATTTTCGATACATCCAGCTTGAACGCCCTGTAGCCACTCTTCACCGGGCCTTTCGGCACAACCGAAATGCGCGGAATATCGATGGTATGTTCCACAAACACCGCGATGGTTTTCTTGATAATCTCCTGCACCGACTGTGGTTCACTAGCCAATAAATCGCCTTGCTTCGGCACCATACGCTCCTGAACGCGCCTGGTAATCTGCTGCTGAATATCCTCTTGCGTCAAAGATGTACTGCTAGGCACGACAGATTGGCCTTGGTGCTTCTCCCGGCTGATCTCCGCAATCACGTCCATCGCCACCTGAGCGATTTGCCGTTCCTCGCTCGTGCGCAGCACAAGCGTTGGCGCGGCAGTGCCGTATTGCGTCGAATCGGATTGCGCCGCACCCGCTGCCAATTGCGGCGTGCCTGCCGTGACGGTTCCCGTCATCACGTTCGCCGTGGGCTGCACGGAGATACTCTTCAGTCCGTTGCCATTGCCCACATCCGGCGAAAGCTTCAGCTCGCGCATGCGGATAGGTGAATCACCTTTACCCGCCTCGTCGATTACTTCCTGAAACTTGTCATGGGCAATAATGTTCAGGCGATCCACCTCGTCCACGCCGGTCTTGCGGCCATAAGGCAAGCGCAGCCCGCGCCCGATGGATTGCTCGATCAGCGTTCTGGCATTGGCGGCACGTAAAGGCACAATGGTGTAGAGATTGGTCACGTCCCAGCCTTCTTTCAGCATGTTGACGTGAATCACAATCTCGGTCGGCTCGTCATAGCTTTCCACCGCCAGCAAGCGTCGGATCATTTCCTCTTCCTCCGCGCCGGTGCGGCTGCTGTCTACCTGGATAACCTTGCCTTTGTAGCGGCCATGGAAAAAATCATCGGACTCGATCCGCGCCATCAATGCGGCGGCATGGGTCGTATCGCGGGCGATCACCAGCATGAACGGTTTTACCAATTGTTCGCCGGTCTGCTGTGCGTAAGTCAGCAAGTGAACCTTGGTTTCCTCATGCACCCGCACGCCATCCATGAGCTTGATGCGCTCCAGCGCTTCGGAACTATGTACGGAAGGGTCGAAGTTCTGCTGGGTCACGACCGCTGGCTCTTTGACGAAGCCGTCTTCTATCGCCCGCCCCAGCGGATAGTCCATAACCACGTTCTTGAACGGGATTGTGGCTTTGGCACCTTCTGTGAACGGCGTTGCTGTCAGCTCAAGCCCCAGGAGCGGCTTCAACTCATTCAAGGCACGGATGCCCGCGCTTGCCCGGTAACGGTGCGACTCATCCATGATGAGTACCAGGTCGGGCAGGCTCGCCAGATATTCAAAGTAGCTCTGCCCCAGATACTCGGACAGCCGCTTGATGCGCGGCATCTTGCCTCCCCGCACCTCCGAATTGATCTTCGAGATATTGAAAATATTGACCTCAACCCCGTCAAGCAAGCTCAGGTTGCCGCGCTGTTCGTAGTTATCGCCAGTAATGACCTCCGGCACCGTCGTCGCAAACTCCGCGATGCCCTTGAACACATACTTCGGCGTATTGGGTGTGAAATCCCGAATCAGCTTGTCATAGATCGTCAGGTTTGGCGCGAGCACAAAAAAATGCCTGTAGCCATAGGCAGCGTGCAGGTAGCTGATGAACGCCCCCATCAACCGCGTCTTGCCCACGCCGGTTGCCAACGCAAAACACAGCGAAGGAAACTCGCGCTCGAAGTCCGACAGAGTGGGGAACTGTGCGATCAGTGCGGCGATCATCGCCGCCAATTCTTCCGGCGACCGGGCTTTGGAGTCGCGCAATGCAGGCACGGATTCGAGGGCGCTATGCAAACGCTCCAGGCTCTCGGCTTGCGGCGCCCGTAAACTTAGACGGCCAGCCACTGAACGGACGATAGCTTCCGCACTCATTGCTCATCTCCCCCGAATAGCCCAGTTTGTGCCGGGTTCGTTTTTTTCTTGTCCTTTGCAGCAACTGGTTCAGCAGTGGGTTGAGGCGCAGTTTGCTGCATCGGTAGATTTTCCACATTCAGACTGTAATCGTCATGCGCCCATTCGCACTTGCTCAGAACCATCTTTGGAATTTTTTTCAGCGTCAGGTTGGGAAAGCGGTCGGCTGATCCTCTGAATGCACTGCAACACACCAACAGGCTTCTACCTTCACTCACTTCGTCGCTCAATGCCTGCAACTGCTCGGCATTCAAGGATTGGGTGGTCACGTAGATGAAATCGTTTTCCGTACTGGTGCCGTGTTGCCAATAGTGGGCATCGCTCGGCGCATAGGTAAAGCCTTCCAGCTTGCAGATGGCCGCCGCCAGCATCTCGGCGTTGTATTCCTTATTCACCACCCAGTTACCCCAGCGGTCTTGCTGCAACAGGCTGGGTGCCAGCCGATAGTAGCGGAAGCCGCCACCGCCTTGCCAGTTCACCGCCTTGCTGATGCCGCCCTGGTCTTCGCCGTCGATGACCTTTTGCAGACGCGGAATGATATGGGTATGGCAGTGCTCGCCCAGCTCGATCATGATCCAGCGACGGCCCATCTTGTGGGCGACTGCGCCAGTGGTGCCGGAACCGGCGAAGGAGTCGAGGACGAGGTCGTTGGGGTTGGTGGCGATTTGAAGAACTCGTTGGATGAGACGCTCTGGCTTAGGTGTTGCAAAGATGTCGTCACCCGCTAAAATCTTTGCCTCCTTCTTTGCCTGCTCGTTGTCACCAACTTCGTCACGTGTCCAAATAGCTTTGGCGACAATGCCGTCTTGCACTTCTGTTAAAAATCTCTTCAAACTTGGTTTTGCATCTCCGTTAGGCCCAAACCAAAGTCTATTATCTTTGCGCAGCCGTTCAATCTCATCAGGGGGGCGACTCCAACTTCTCCCACTTGCTGGCAATACCTCTTTCCCTGATGGCGTAACAATTGGGTAAAAATCTCTGTCCCGATGTTCCGCACGAGTCAGGTCGCTTGCCTTCCATAACCCTCGTGGATCGTTATCAGGGTTCTTGTATGCTGCATCCTGCTTTTCTGATCTCGGTAGTAGATTCCATGCCCATTTCTGGCTATCTCGCGTAAACACCAGAACATGATCCAAATCAGAAGAAATCCCCTTTTGGTTATTTCCCGGTGAATATTTCTTTTGCCAAACCACATTGGCTACAAAATTCGCCCGCCCAAACACCTCATCGCATAACACCTTCAGGTAGTGCGCCTCGTTGTCGTCAATCGTGATCCAAAGCGAACCATCCTCCGCCAGCAAGCGCCGAATAATCTCCAGCCGATCCCGCATCAGCGACAGCCAGATGGAATGCTCCACCCCATCGTCGTAATGGGTGAAAGCACTGCCCGTGTTGTAGGGCGGGTCGATGAACACGCACTTCACCTTGCCCGCAAACTCCTGCTCCAGCGCCTTCAAGGCCAGCAAGTTGTCGCCGAAGATCAGCCGGTTGTCGAAAATATCGCCAATTTCATCCGCAGATTTCGCAGATTCACGCAGATTATTGCTCGGGTTTGAATCTGCGGAAATCGGCGTAATCTGCGGACGACCGCCTTTGACCCGATGCCTGGCGTGATAACTCTTGCTCGGGTCTTCCAGCAGAATGCGCGGCTCCAACTTGGGCCGTGCGTCCTTGCCGATCCAGGTGAGTTCTAGTTTTTGCTTTTTTGGATGGTTCATTTTCTGGCGCACCAATTACACCCGAATCGACGTGGGGTTGCGCGAACCATTATCCAGAAACCCGTTTCAAACTCGGGAATTCCAATATTAAATGATGGCAGCAAAATTCAGACGGATAGGATTTTCCAGATGGAATGTTTCGAGTATGACGAGATAGCTTTTGGGGGCGAGAAGGGAAAGCCGGATGATCCTTCATTTCACAAGGCGTTTTTTTTGCTATGTTTTGAAATGCATCGCTTGTTGTGCCGGACAGTAGATAACCCAGCATGGCACCTTCCCCAGAAAAAGGGGCGTAACGGCAAGTCAGGTATTGCGCGTGTATGTCCTTGATATATTCGGAGACCGCCCCCGCAGTTTCCAGAACCTTTGCTTCCATCGGCCACATGATCCGCTCTTCTTCACGAAGGATGAAAGCAATGTCGTACTGAGGTGGTTGAGCAGGTGGGGGTTGCATGGTTTCATGTTCGAAAGGCCCGTGCTGAACGTAAAATGGTTCATAACCCGTCATGGCGCGACCAATGCGCGGTTCAAGCAGTTGGGTAATGCTGCGCTCCAAGCCTCGACCATCTACGATTGGTTTATCGCTTTGCATCTGGTCATAACCACGCCATATGAGTCCAAGCATGATTTCAGATTGATCCTTGCACCAGGCAGATGAAAGGCGCAAAAAATCAGACTGGGGCACCGATGCGTGGCTGGAAAAATTCGACCGATTACCCACGTTCAATTCTGAACCTCATCTTTGGCGCTCTGCCAGCTAACGAAGTCGCCCGCAACCTCGTCCGCATCGTGCAGCCCCATGCTGCGCGTCCAATAGCGGCGGGCATCCGGCTTGAGTATAAATATGGTCGGCACCCCATCGCGGTAGTCATATATCCTGACCACGCGCTGGTGGTAAATACTGCCGCCCAACGCCTCTCTGCCCCGCAACCAAGTACGGTTTAACGTTTCCAGTTCGCCCAGAAGCACCGAAGTCTCAAGTGATTCCACACGAAACTCCTTTTGGGATGGCTGATTCAGTTCGAATGCAATCAGTCGATAAGGAAGAAAATCTTTGCCCGCCTCTTGAAAAACTGTCGCACTGATGTGCTTGTCTTGACCGAAGCCAGCTTTAAGTACTCGGGTGAAATACTCGCAGTACGCGCTTAGTTCTGGCTCCTCCGACGACTTGACATGGCGCTGTGTGCGTTGGCGACCGGGAGAGTTGGCATCTCCTTTGAAGTCCGGCAACGTAGTGTTAAACAGGTCTTCGATGAGAACCCATTCTGCATCTTTGAATTCGAATGCTTCCCGGATGCGTTGATCAATATCCGCTGAACAATTAATACCGTCCAACAATCCTGAACGCGCTTTCGGGATTGGTACGCTCAAGAACTCTTCTTTAAGCGGCTCGGGGCGATAAGATGCAAAACGACCACTAGTAAGGAGCAAAAAATAGACCGCAAGTATGCTGTTGTAACTAATGCAGGCGGCTTCAATAACCCCAAGTTGTTCGGTAGGAACATGAACTGTTATATAACTTTTGGTGCAAAGAATTCCTTGACCATCTTTTCTATTTTTTGTCAGCCTTGCCTTAAAACGTGAAGCATCTGTACGCCATCCTTTCTTAATGAGTAATTGAGGGAAGGCAAATGCACTCAAATCTGTCGATGCTCTCGAATCAGTAAATGCTTCACTGTTTTTTGGAAATTCCTCAGCATTAAGATACAGTAAATCATCTGCTGGAAAATCGCCCTCTGTCAGTATCAAACGATTCAACAGCTTCGGCTGGCGCTTCTTGCGATCACCAAAACAAATTCCATCTCTTGTTTTAATTCCGGTCTCAGCATCAAGATTGGAAAGCGTATCGCAAGACTTCAGGCGTTGAACAAGTGATCTATCACGTCTATCACCCCACATTAGAACCGTCCAAATATCCGCATCACTGGCGGCCTCTTCTGGATGTACCCATTTGACGTCCTTGGGTTCAACGATAATTTCAAATTCATCCGCCAGCTCTTCCGTCAGTTTAGGGCTGGTGTAAGGAAATCGCTCATTAGCCGGATGCAGCGGGCTAAAGGTCACTACACACGATGGCGAGACCGAAGTCTTGGTTGCATGAGTCTTTCGGTTGAATACCTTGAATCGTAAGGCGGAAAGATTGACAACCTCTTCAACTCGGAATGTAGTGAAAAATTGTTTTCGAAAATAACAGGCAGGAGAGCCTCGGTGGAATAACAACGAACTGGCGGGCTGAATCATCGAAATTCGCCCACTCTGCTTTACAAGTGCCGCTGCTTTTGGAAGGAACAACGTTCCGATGTCCTTGTTTGCCAGCGGCCAGCGATGTTCAGCATCCTTTGCCCAATCCGTGGCGGCAGGTGTCAAGAGGTTCTTACCCCAAGGTGCATTGCCTATGACCAGGTCGAAACTGGCTGCATCTTCGATTGTGCGAAAGCCGGGTAGGGATTCTTCGAAAAAATCCGAATTAATTAATCGTTGCCCGCGCATCGTTGGAAATGCTACTTGTGTCCAGTAATGCTTTGGATCAATCTCGTCGCACATGGCCAAATAGAGGCTGAACGATGCCACGCGCACGGCATGGGGGTCTTTATCCACTCCGAACAGGTTTTTTTCAAGAAGCCCTCTGAGTGTTTCGGCTCGCATTGCTTGTCCTTGGTGTGTCCGTTTCCAGCGATGAATCAAGCGCTGGAAGGCTTTTACGAGGAACACGCCGGAGCCGCAGGCCGGATCAAGAATTTTCAGGTTCCACTGATCTCCGTCCCAAGGTAATACCCGATCAAGGATGAAATCCACCAAATGCTGCGGCGTATAAAATATTCCTTCGCCCGAAGCACGCTCCGTAACAAAAGTCTCATAGATACTGCTGATGAATTCTAGCGGGATAGCATCGAATGAATACTGGGGCCACAAGCAGCGCTGTCCGCTTGGCATATCCAAGTCGCCACTGATGAATTGCCGCAGCAGTTCGAGATGTGCGGGCTTGACGATACTTTTTTCGGTTCGCCAACCGTGTTCACGTTCTTTTTGTGTGCTTCCCTTTCCGGGGAAGAGGTCGCCGTTGAACTTAGTGTTTAGCCAATCGAAAAGGCGATATGCCTCGTCGTAATTTTCCAAGACACCGGACAAGCCCACATGTTCTTTTTTCAGAACACCATCTTTGTGAAGTGATGCCAGCTTGTTGCGGCTTAAGGCGGCATTACCTTTCGAATCCTTGCGATCAAACAGGAATTGAATGAATACGATACGCGCCAAAAGATCATGGCAAACGTCGTTGTCAGTTAAACCTGCTTCCTGAAGCATCTTTCGAAGATGGCGGAGGTTTCCCAGTAGCATCTGATCCGCGCGTTGATCGCGGTTAAATCTCTCCGAACGCTCCCGAAAAAACTGGCCAGAAACCAAGTTGACCCAGTGGAGAACTTGTGTGGCACGTTGAGTAATATTGGCAGAACGAGCGCCAGCAAGATCGGTATCCGACAATTCGTGTACCACATAGTCACTGATAGGTCGCGCATTATCAGGGGGTTCGCAACAGGTCCATACCCGCAATAAACCTTGCTCGACAGTAACTACTGTTGGGCTGTGGGAAAAGTTCCACGCCAAGCGCTGGAGTTCCCGGAGGGTCGCGTCGCTCGCTTTGCCAGTGAACTCTGCAACAATAGCCAAGGGAGCTTCGGTAACTGTTGTTTTGGAGTTACGCAACAGCACTCCAATTTTTACGTTTGAAGAGCCGGGTAACAGGGCAATAGCTCTTTGGATTTTAGCCTCAACTAACCCAGCGAAAATGCGTCCTCCTTCACCAGAAGGATTGTGTATCTCTTCCGGTGAAGGCCAACCCAGTCTTTCGTGAGCTAACTCAAGCGACATGCGCTATGATCTCTTTGCAATCCATGACGGCACAATCACCCCTCGCCCGGACTAACTGTCTTAATATTTTACTGCTCGCCATGATAGTCTCTCCAATGCCCACGATTTTACCCTACTGGCAGGCTCAATAGATGAGCCTTATGGCGTCTCAATCCTGTAAAATTTTACCATCTTCAAGCGCCGGGAATTCCAGCCCCTCAATCTCCTGCAACGACTTCCCCGCAATTCCCTGCAAATCCCCATACATCCCCACCGTCGCCCCCATCACACGCTCAATCTGCTCTTCGCGTTTAGCCCACTGCTTCATGATGACTTTTCTTTCCTTGTCGAGGTCTTCCTGCATGGTAGAAAACGCTTCGACAATGGCTTCCACGCGCTGGCGGAAACGTGGACCGGTGAGGTACTGGTAGACCATTTCCGTTTTGGTTTGCTGGCCTTCGGAAGCCTGCCTTGCCGTGGCGAGTTCCAGCAATGACTGGCGCAAGATAAACGCCACTGGCAAAGCGGCGCGTGGGTGGGTTACCCAGACGCCCTCTACCATTTCGAAGGTTTCCACGCCTTTCGGCAAACTCTGGCTCACGATCACGGCGATTTCTGCCTTTGCAGTGCGCTGATCATCGCGAAGCTTTACCAGCCAGGCGTCGTTCCAGTTCTTGGTGCGCTTGAACTCCCACAAAATGGTGCCCCCAGACTAGCCGCCTGCGCCGACAACCCGGTGCAGCACGTCGCCGCCAAATTCCCCCTTGGGTACTGGCTCGATGGCATCGAAAGGAAATTTGGTGCGCAACAGGTTTTCCAGCTCCAGTTCCTGCACTTCACCCTGCAATTGTTGTGAGCCTTGTTCGGCGCGGCGCTTGAGGTCTTCGATCTGCTTTTGCATCGCGGCAATGGTCTGCTCTTTCTCCATTACCTTGAGCTTCTGTTCGTCCTCGGCTTCTTTTTTGGCTTGCTGGCGGGTAGCGGTTAGTCCTTCCTGCACGCGTTTTTCAACGGTGAGTTCCAGTTCGCGTTTGGCGTCATCCAGCTCGCGCTGTTTTTTGATCAGCTCGGCTTGCGCCTTCTGCGCCTCAGCCAGTTTTTCATTGTTCTTTTTCAACACTTCTTGCAGCTCAGAAAGCTCCTGCGCTTTCTGTTCGAGGTCAGTCGCCGCCGCCTGCTTAGCTTTTTTGGCCTCCTCCGCCGCGATTCTGGTGCGATCCTTTTTCAGTTGCTCCGCTACCTGATCGGCCACTTGCTCATCAAGTTTGTTTTTGGCCTCGACAAGCTGCTTTTCTTTTTCACGCGTGGCTTGTTCACGCTGGGCAATGTCGCTGTCTTTCTGCGCCAGTTGTTGCTCGAACTGCTTGCGGGTGGCCGCGATCAGCGGTGCCGCCAGCGACTCGGTGAGTTTGATTTCCGTCTTGCAGTTCGGGCATGTAATCGTTGGCTCGGTCATGACAATCCCCTCCTAAGCACGAGTAGGTGCGGGAGCAAGGCAGGAATATCGCTACGGATGATGCTCCACAGGGTGTCGTTGTCGATGCCGAGATATCCGTGAATCAGCCGGTTGCGCGTGGCGATGATGAGCCGCCAAGGAATCTGCGGATTAGCCGCGCGCACGGCCTCCGGAATATGCGTCGCTGCTTCGCCGATCAGTTCCAAGTTGCGCACGGTGGCGTCGTAATTCAGTCCGCTGGCAACGAAACCCGTCTGGTCGAGGCCATCGGTATAGGCAATTACTTTCTCGGCAAAGCCGATCATGTCGTCGAGGTAAAACCGCCATTCGCGCTGTGTGGCATCAGACATGCACCGCCTCCTTTTCAATGTATGGACGCAGTTCCGCGCGCAGAGCTTTGTCGGTCACCAGATCGACCGGGCAGCCGAACAGGTCTTCGAGATAGAACTGGACGCCGAAGTAACGTTCCGATGTGGCCGGGCCGTCAAATGCGACGAGGATGTCGATGTCGCTATTGCTCCGCGCGGTGTTACGGACAGTGGAGCCGAACAGGGCAAGATGCGTCACCCCGTATCGGGTCGCCAGTGTTGGTTTGCTCTGGGTGAGTAACTCAAGGGCGCGTGATCGGTTCATTGCAGCCTCCATTCAAATGTAAGGATCGCTTGTTCGGCCTCGTTCCTAATTCCCCCGAATTCGATGGAATCGAACGCCGGGTTATGCTGTTGCTCCCGCATACCGAGAAACTCAATGGTGTTACGGTTACGCATGAGGTAGCAGGCAAAGCGGGAGAGGTGGATTTCCCGCTGATAGCCTCGACTTCTCACACAATGTTTTTGCCTTGCGCAGGCAACGGGTTCTTTGATCATGGCAGCTCCCATTCACAGGAAAAAAGTGTTCGTATGTTTACCTGCTGCTGTAGTTGCTTTTCCAGTTCGTCGATCAAATTATCCCGCTTTGTCTGTATTTCGTCTTGCCGCTGGAATAGTTCGCGCCGTTTACGGTCACGCTGGGCTTCAAGGTCGCGTTGATCTTTCTGCGCGTCCAGTTTTTCGGCCAGGGTGGCTGCACCTTTGCTTTTTGTACGCGCTTCCTTGATTCTCCGGTCGAGTTCTTTTATTTCGCGTTCAAGGCCAACCTTCAGGTCATCCGCCCATGAATCGAGCTTTTCGGATTCCTGCGCGAAGAAGCTCAGGTTTCGTGTTTCGAGGTCATTAAGGATACGCGATTTTTGTCTGCCGATTTCTTGCTCAAGCTGGGGCACAGCCACATTCGCAGCGGCAAAGTCTAAAGCGCTTTGTTCGGCTGTAGCGAGTTCATTGGACAGGGAAGTTTGAGATGGCGCGTTATGCGAGCGTGGTAAAGCTTTGGCATAGCCGGGCATGTTCAGCAGCCGTTCGGTTACGTCTTGATCGTGTACCCTGCCGGTGGCATCAAAAGTGGCTGCCAAGATGTGTTCTTCAGTTGCGCCCAATGAATGAACTTGAAGCTTTTGTACCATCAACATCCCTGACTGGCCACGTAGATCTTCGATCACCGATACTTTGGAACCGTAAGCCTCATAGTTCAGAACCAATTTACTGGGTTGCAGGACTTCGTTTTGGGCGTGGGCGATCAATGATTGGGCTAGCGAATGAGCCAAGCGGTAGATATGCGCCTCTTCACTGCGGCGTGGCAACTCGTAACGGCCTAGTGGGATAGTCTCGCCCTCACCTCTCTCCTGGGGGGAGAGAGCATGAAGAAATGGTGGCAAGCTGTTTAGCTTGAAGCCCGTGTCGTCTTCGTCAAACACTGCGTGACCTGCCAACGCGGCGCGGGTGAAGCGCATGAGTAACCGTTCGAGCCTTCCGAGCGAAGCCCGCGCATCTTGATTGCGCAGGCGCAGACGCTCTTGCACATCTTCGTCAAAGTTTTCCAGCAAGGTTTTGCGCGCGTTGAGCATGGCGTCGCTGATCTCGCCCGCCAGGTCTAGCTGTAGTTGCTGGAAAGCGCTATGAATGGCTTCGGGGTGGCGGCAGGTTTGGTATATCTCTGCAATGCGGCGCTCAAAATCCACGCCGGATTCAACGGCTCCTAGCACTTCGTCACTGGCGCCGAACACACCATCGAAGAGCTGGAACTTTTGCGCCAGCAATTCATAGACACGCTTGTCGGCTTCGTTCTCGCGATTGAGGAAGTTAACCACCACGACATCGTGCTTTTGCCCATAACGATGGCAGCGCCCGATGCGCTGCTCGATCCGCTGCGGGTTCCAAGGCAGGTCGTAGTTGATGACCATGGAACAGAACTGAAGGTTGATGCCTTCAGCGCCTGCCTCAGTGGCAATCATGATGGAGCCGCCGTGGCCATTGAACTCGCGGAAATACTCGACCAGTGAGGCTCGCGTGTCCGCACTGCGTGAACCCGTGATGCGGTCTGTGCCAGCATGCTTTTCCATCCACTCGGCGTAGATGCGGCGCGACCCGGCATCGTTGTTGCTCCCGTTGAAGAGCACAACCCCCGGCGCATAGGGGGTGCTGGCTAGCAGGCCCAACAGATAGTCTTGCGTGCGGCGTGATTCGGTAAAAATGATGGCCTTTTTGGCCGCACCCAGTTCATCAAGCTTCGCAAAGGCCACCTTCAATGCTTGCAGCAGCGCCGTGCCTTTGGCGTTTTCGGTGATTGAGATAGCCAGGTTGCGGAAGGACTCAAGCTCTGTGATTTCGGCCTTAATAGCCAAGATTTCTGCATGGGTTTTTGCTTTCGTGCTGTCTTCTTTAGTGACCTCAATTTCTTCAGCAAGCTCGGAAAGGAGCTCGTAGTCTTGATCCATTTCCACGACAAGATCAATGCTCGCGGCCTTTTCATCGAGTGATTGTCTGAGCCTCTTGGTTATAGTCTCCAACGCACCCGCAATGGCAAACGTGGAAGATGCCAAAAGCTTGCGCAGTACAATCGTGATGAGCTGACGCTGGCTGTTGGGAAGCGCGAATAATGCGTCCCGTTGCAAATACTCCGTGACAAGGTTGTACAGATTTGTTTCATCCGCGCCCGGCACGAACTCGCGCAGCATAGGGATCCGCCGCGTGTACTTCACGTAAGCTTCGACCTGGCGGCGCAGCGTTCGCTTGCAAATCGGCTGAATGCGCCTCTTGAGCGCATCGAAGCTCGCCACATCCTTTAACTGGCCGAATTGACTGCGAAAGCTATCCAGATCGCCAAACACGCGTTCATCAATAAAGCTGACAAGGCCATATAGCTCCAGCAGCGAGTTTTGGAGCGGCGTCGCGGTGAGCAGGACTTTCTGCGGGGTGGCCAATGCGTCGCGCAGGATACGGGCGGTCTTGTTCTCCGGCTTATAGACATTGCGTAGCCGATGCGCTTCGTCGATGACAACCAGATCCCACGGGACAGACTGAACCTCTTTGGCTTTGCCGCTGGCAAATTGGTAGGAACAGATAAGCACTGAAGGCGAATCGAAAGGGTTGCTTGCCCCATCTTTGATGGCTTGCCGGTACGACTTGGCTTCGATGATGCTGGCGCTAATGCCGAATTTGTCTGCCAGTTCTTGATGCCACTGCTTGCGCAAATTTGCTGGCGTGATGATCAGGATGCGGCGCTTGCGCTCAGCCCAGCGCTGGGCGATCAGCAAGCCCGCCTCGATGGTTTTGCCCAAGCCGACTTCATCGGCGAGGATGACGCCCCTGGAGAGCGGATTGCTCGTCGCAAATAATGCTGCGTCAATCTGGTGCGGGTTGAGATCGACTTGCGCATCCAGCAGCGCACCGGCCATGCGATCCATTGAATCGGCGGCAGCACGGCGGGTTAGCTGGTGTGCGAAGTAAGTGAGCTGGTGTGGGCTGTAACTTGTCTGCGTGGACATATGTGTGTTCTTATTCAGCCGCCGATTAGCTGGCAGCCCATAGGTGTTCGAAGTCGAATGATAGTTGCCGGTGATGTCTGATCGACAGCAAATAGATCGTTTGTTCGATCCAGGCATACAACAACAGATAGTCACCGCTCAGATACTCACGCAAGTCTGCGTCCGAAAATATTGTTCGTAGCAGCTCAACTTTGGCGCGTGCTTCCACGGACTGCGGTTGGCGTTCGAGAAAAGATCGTCCAAGGCGCGGATAGCGCGCCAGATTGGGAATGACCGTATCAGCCAATTCTATTAACAGGGCATCATAAGTAAAGCCAGCCTGCACTTCATCGAGGAACGCCTCGACTTCTGCCAGGTTGGCTTCAAAGTTGGCAGTGAGCTTGACGGTAGCAAGCTTAGCGGACATGGAGGTGACTAGCACTTACACAAAGCACGTTTTGCTTTGAGCACAGTCAACGCATCACTCGCATTTTTGACGCGGCCAGCAGCTACGTCCGCCAAGCCTTTTTCGGCCTCGTCTAGCAGCACCAGGTGGATACGTTCGCGCTCCAGCCGGTGGTAATAATC
>JBBRFZ010000068.1:0-14682 GCA_038241165.1 Burkholderiales bacterium
GACCTACCAAGATGTGCGGGATGCCCCTCAAAATACCGGGGATGCATCGAAACAACATCGAACATGTGTGCAAAGTTTGCTCAATGAACTTACAAGAATGTATGCAACCCATAAGTTGGAGCGAATTTCAACAGCCTGTTAGTCCAGAAATGAGCTAGCCCATTTTTTTTATTTTGTGCATGTCATTCGCCAGGCACTGCCGGCTGAATTACCCTGTCAGACGACCTTGATGCTCAGCTCAACCGCCGCCCGCAAGGTATTCGCCGCTATACAACCGCGTTCGGCAATCGTGACAAGCTTGTTTAGTTCTTCGGGAGGATTGCACTGGGCGGATACTGACATGCGGATCGCGGTAAAGCGTGACGGCGCATCGGCCATGTCGCCTTCGATAACGGCGCGGGCATTCTGCAAATCAATATTCCTGGCTTTGGCGGCGGCCAGCAGATTGCTCATGAAGCAACCTCCCAGCCCATTCAATACCGCTTCCCCTCCCATCATGCCTTCATTGGTACCACCCTTTGCCTCGGGTCTGTCCATGACCAGCTCATGTCCGCGAGCATTACCTTTGGATGCGGTGCTGCTGATCTGTTCTACCTTCACTGTTGCTGTTGCCATGTGATTTCTCCTTTTTGATCACAAAAAAGTGATCGTTGATCGGTTCAAAAACTCGTTATTTCAAATATCAGTCATGGACCGAATACTGTAGTTTATCTTCATTATTTGTCGTGCAGCTTCCGTCCCGTCATCTGCTCAAGCACGAGCAGCAGCGAGCTCGTATCCTGTTCGCCGAAGCCGCTGCCCATCAGCGCGTTCAGCTGTTGCATTACCTGCGCGGTGACCGGTAGCGGCAGGCCGGCCTCGTGTGCGATGTCGAGCGCGACACCGATGTCCTTGTGGTGCAGGGCGGCTACGATACCGGCGGCGAAGTCGCGTTCCACCATTTTCTTCCCAAGTACGTCGAGCATGCGGCTACCGCCATATCCGGCCATGATTGCTTCGCGCACCTTGCCCACATCCGCCCCCTGCGCGCCGGCAAACAGCAGCGCTTCGGCAGTGCCTTGCAGGTTGGCGAGCTGGGCGATCTGGTTGGCGAGCTTGGTCACCTGCCCGGTACCGGATGGACCCATGTGGAAGATCGCCTTGCCCATCAGTTCCAGCAGTGGTCGTACACGTTCCAGGATCGCCGCTTCGCCTCCGACAAAGAAGGTCAGCGATGCGGTCTTGGCCGCCGCCACTCCACCCGAGACCGGGGCATCAAGCATGGCGATGCCGCGTGTGAGCAGTTGTTCTGCGACCCTGCGGGTAATGGCCGGAGAAATCGTGCTCATGTCCACGTGGATCAATCCGGGTCGCGCGCCGTGCACGAGGCTTTGCGGCCCGAACACGATAGCTTCGACATCTTTGCCTGCGGTCACGATGGTGAATACCACCTCGCTGGCCGCCGCTACCTCTGCCGGTGTGTCGACAAGGCTCAAGCCAAGGGCGCTTGAGCTTTCGCGTGAACGCTCGCCGCGGGCATAGGTGGTAAGCGTGTGTCCGGCGGCGAGCAGATGGCGGACCTGCTCACTGCCCATGTTGCCGATGCCGATAAAGCCGATATGCATAGCACTAGTCCTTCGATGTTATCAATCGGGCAGGCTTTGCAGCCCCCTTATTTCTGTGTGTTTGCCAATTAGTATTGAAAGGGGCAGGGTCGGGATATTATAGTGGCAGAAGTACAATTCCAGCCCGGTTCCCATAACTTAATAATATACGCTCGAATCGCCGATGATCAAATCAGCCAAAACAGCGCCTGTCCATCGCCTGGCTTTACGCGTGCGCGAGATCGGGCAATTATTCAACTCTATGGATCCGACCCCGTTCCTGAACAAGGACATTGATCCGGAAGCTGAGGCCTTTATCGAAACATGGGCGTCAGGGTATGTGGCCGGCAGTCGTTTCCATATAACCATCCATCTTGAGCAATGGCCGACAGATGGCGATCCCACCGAGATGTTGACCGGGGCGATACACAACCACTTCAACTACAAAGCCGGGCGTACGCGCAGCGCCTTGAAACATCTTATGCAAGATGGCCGCGCAAGTTTTATCATCGGTCTTGTGTTTGTATCGCTGTGCCTGGTTGCAGCCGATGTCATAGGCAGGTCAGGTTCCAACGCCGGTTACTCGATAGCGCGCGAGAGTCTGACGATCATAGGCTGGGTTGCCATGTGGCGCCCGTTGCAGATATTTCTATACGATTGGTGGCCGCTGCAACGGCAGATTCGCCGATATCATATGCTGAGCAGTGCGCATATCCAGGTGGTTCAGGGAAAATGAGAACATCGGGGTTAATCCATGAGATTTTTGTGCTGTCTGCCTGTGTCGCATCACAGGCGCCTGTATCGATCCTGCAGTGCGGAGCCTGGTAAAACGGATTTGGGATAAAATGCGCCTGCCCGGTTTGAATATTTATTGGCCGGGTACAACAGTTTTAGTCGTACGAAATTTTTGAAAATTTATTCTGGGATAAATCATGCGTGGTACGAGCTTCGCAGTCTTGTTGGCGGCACTTTGGTTTCCCGTGGCCAGCCATGGCGAGGAAGCAGCGCAGACCGGCAAGCCGATCAGGCAGGAGGAGGTGAATCGGGTGGCATTGCTTTCTTCCGACCAACCCAATCGTCTGGGGTGCACGCGCGATAGTTATGACCGGGGCTGTTTCATGGACTTTGTCCTGTCGTTGCGCTATCCGCTGTTCTACAAGGCATTGCAGGAAGGACACAAGTTCGACATGCTGCCATTCTTTGCTTTTACCAGCCGTTTCGGGCAGTACAGCGGTACGGTGCGCCATTCCTCGCCGGTGGTGACCAAGCGGTTCAACCCGAGTTTATATTTGCGTTTTTACACAGCGAATTCTGTGGACCATGAATTGGGAATGGCGGACAGCAAGCAGGATTATTACGATGTGGGTTACGCGCATGAATCGGATGGCCAGGATGTCGATTCTGTTGCTGCGTTCAATAGCACGACAGCGAGTGTCGGAAGCCCGGAGAATGCGCAGGATTACATCAGTCGCGGCTGGGACTACTTGAATTACAAACGGCACCTGCATTTCCAGGCGGTGGGCAGGAACACAATGGATATCGACCTGAGATATTTTTTGTCTTACGGCTTATTCCAGAAAGGTATCGAGGAATATTTTCCCTGGGAAGCTCCGCGTCCGATCACGCACATCAGCCAGGTTGATGGCATACGCCTGATCGTGACGCGCGATGTCGATGTGAGCTGGTTCAAGGGTGTGAGCTTGTTCTATACTACAGGCTACCGTGATATAGCGCGATGGAACACTTTCCGTTTGGAACTGGGATTTACCCCGCTCAGTAATCTATTGGGATTGCCCATTATACTGTGGGGGCAATCCGGATATAACGCCAACGTCAGCCAGTATTATCGCAAGGCTTGGTCCATCGGCCTGGCGGCATCGTTTGAGACTTACCAATGAACGCGATGCTTACCTGAATTGCACCGGGGTTATCGATGGCGCATGGTTTAACCCGTGAGAATTCTGTCTTATTCCATTTCCAGGTCGTCTTGTACCGCGGCAAGGCCGGCTTTTGCGCATGCTTCGTCGGTCAGCCCGGAAGGCGCGCCGCTGACGCCGATACCGCCCATGATATTACCGGCAATGTTGATCGGGATTCCGCCAGCCGATACCAGTAATTCGTCGATCTTCGGCACGTCATAGGAACCTTTAAAACGATCTGCCAGTGCAGAGGTCGGAGAATTGAATTCCATCGCGGTGTAGGCTTTTTTCTTGCTGATGGCGATCGAAACATCCATCGCCAGCGTGTCGCGCAATACCACCTGCACATTTCCACCGCGGTCGATGACGGTCACTGTTGCCGAGACGCCTTCCTTGCGGCATTTGTCGATCGCCGCTTTGCCGATACGCATCGCGGTATCCAGTGACAGGCGCTTGATATTCACCGTTAGCGGTTGCCCCGTATGGGTTTCACTGAATGCCGGATTGCTGACGGCAATTGCAAGCGTGCTTACTACAGCTAGTGCAACTTTTCTGGTTTTCATCGTTAAGCTTCCTTGTGAAATTCGGTCAACAAAGTGTTGCAAATTCTGTTTCGACTACGTCAGGCATTTGCATCATTAAATGGGGATACTTTGGATATGTTGCCGCACTGTGCCGCCACAGCAAATAAAAAGCAAGTGGCCGGCCCGCCAACTTTCAAACCGGCTTCGATTTTGGCGAACAAAATGTCCTGAGGTACCTGCCGCTATAGTCCGACCGGAAAGACAGAAAGAAATTCGCAGGTGTCGGCTGCCCTCACAGAGCTATCATTTCTGCAGCTTTCGTGGAATCATCCGGCCCTTTGTTGATCACATGTGTCCAGATGGATAGCTCGAACGTCAAACGTTATCTCCCATGGGTAGTGGCGACTGCTTTGTTCATGGAACAGCTTGACTCGACCATAGTCAACACGGCCGTACCTGCCATGGCAGAGAGCCTTAATGTGGCACCGTTAAGCCTGAAAGCCGTTGTCGCCAGTTATATATTAAGCCTGGCCGTATTCATTCCGGTCAGCGGCTGGATGGCGGATCGTTTCGGCACGCGACGCGTGTTCGGTACGGCAGTGGTGGTGTTCACCCTTTCTTCATTGCTGTGCGGACTGTCCCTGAATGTGCCCATGCTGGTTGCCGCGCGTGTTTTGCAAGGCATGGGTGCAGCCATGATGGTGCCGGTCGGGCGATTGACCATCATTCGAACATTTCCCAAGGCTGAGTTGTTGAAGGCGATGAACTTCGTGATTATCCCTGCGTTGATCGGGCCGCTGCTCGGTCCGACGGTAGGGGGCCTGATCGTGCACTGGATGCCGTGGCGGGTAATCTTCTTTGTCAATATTCCGGTAGGACTGGTTGCGCTGTTGCTTATCCATCGCTACATGCCGGACTACCGTGGAGACGGGCGGCGGCCGCTTGATGTGATCGGCCTGGTGTTGTTTGGCGCAGGCACTTCATTGCTTTCCTGGCTGCTGGAGGTGTTCGGAGATCATGATATCGGGGCTGTTCCTGCAGTGATGGTGTTTCTCGTGTCACTGGGTCTGCTGGCCGCATACGCCTGGCATGCCCGCCAGACACGCTTCCCGTTGCTGCAGCTTGTGCTGTTCAGGGTACGCACATTCCGCGTCTCGGTGGCAGGCGGTTTTATCACACGACTGGGTTTGGGCGGACTGCCTTTTCTGTTGCCTTTGCTTTATCAGGTGGGGCTCGGCTATCCGGCATGGCAATCGGGATTGCTGATGATGCCTGCAGCCGTAGCAGCCATGGGAATGAAAGTGTTTTCAATCGGCATATTGCGGCATTTTGGATTTCGCAGGATACTGATCGTCAATACGCTGTTGATGGGCGTCACGATCAGCATGTTTGCCCTGGTTGGCTCCGGGACACCGGTCATACTGATCGTGTTCCTGGGCCTGACCCAGGGGTTCTTCAATTCACTGCAATTCTCGAGCATGAATTCGATGGCCTATGCGGACATAGGCGGATCCGAATCGAGTATGGCCAGCACACTCGCCAGTTCCATACAGCAGATGTCCAGGAGTTTTGGTCTGGCCTGCGGAACTCTGGTCGCTGCCTGGTACCTCGGCGATCTTCCCCAGACCGATCATGCAGCGGTCACACGGGCATTGCACTATGCCTTTCTGACCCTGGGTGGCCTGACATTGATTTCTTCGTTGTCGTTCTGGACATTGCGCGTCACAGATGGAGAGAATGTCAGCAGGGGAGATGCGATAGTGACTGACGACCCGGCGTGAATGAAAACAACGCAGACAGCCGCAGAAAGTTCACGTAATGCATAACCAACCGGAAAAGTATTTGCGGCACAGGTGGCAGCCGTCCCGTTCTAATCTTTACTCGGTACCATCAAACTCTTCGTCAGGCTGAACAACACGCCTGACCAGTACCTTGTCCACGCGGTTCTTGTCCATATCGACCACTTCAAAACGGAAACCGGCCACCTCAAAAGCATCCGTCTCCAGCGGTATACGATCCAGCATGAGCATCACAAAGCCGCCCAGCGTATTGAAGGATTTCTCTTCCTCGCCCCGCAACTCCTCCCCAATATCGAGTACCGCCTTCATGCGCTCGATAGTCACGCCGCCATCGATCAGCCACGAGTTGTCCTTGCGCATGACGATGTCCTGCTCCGCGGCGATATCGGACGTGGGTATGTCCCCGACGATGGCGATCATCACATCGGTCAGGGTGACCATGCCCTGCAACTCGCCATACTCGTCCACGATCAGCGCGCATTGCTGGCGTACCCTGCGGAAATTTTCCAGCAAGTGTGTGACCGTCACGCTTTCCGGCACATACAGCGGCCGTCGTAGTAACTTCTCAACCGAGAGCGGCTTGTCCTCCAGTTCATCCTTGAGCAGGTCTGCGGTACGCAGTATTCCCACGATGTTATTTAATCCGTCGCGGCAAACGACCAGACGGGTGTAGGGGCTCTCGGCGATGCGATTGCGGATCACCGTTTCGGATTCGTTCAGGTCGAGCGCGTAAATCTCATTGCGGGGCCTCATGATCGCGGTGATGCGCTGCTCGTCCAGCCGCAGCACGTTGGAGACGAGGGCACGCTCGCTCACATGGAACACGCCGGCTTCCGCTCCCTGCGCCATCAGAACCTTGATCTCCTCGTCGGTGACCGGCGGTTCCAGCTTGCGAACCGCACCTGCCGCGCGTAACAGAAAACCGGAAGATGCCGAAAGGAGCCAGACCAGGGGAAACGTCACCCGCGCCAGTATATTCATTGGCGGCGCGATGAATGAAGCTATCTTTTCCGGTGCCAGCAGACCCAGCTGCTTGGGCACCAGCTCGCCAACCACCACGGAAAAGTAAGTCAGTCCCGACACCACGATGGTCAACGCGATGCCGCTCGCGTAAGGCTCGATCAGCGCAAATCCGCCCAGCCATGCCGACAGTGGATCAGCAAATGCGGCCTGGCCGATCGCCCCGCTGAGGATGCCTGCCGTGGTGATGCCGACCTGTACCGTTGAAAGGAAAGTTGAAGGTTCGCTGTTCAGGGCCAGTGCCGCACGCGCACCGCGGCTGTGGTTATCGGCCAGATTTTGCAGGCGCGCCCTGCGCGAAGAGACCACGGCGATCTCCGACATCGCCAGCACTCCGTTGAACAGGATCAGCAACAGCAACAGCACGATGTCCATCAGAACGGCGTCCTTGTCTACAGGCTAAATACGCAGCCAGGTTTTGGTTCAGGCAGAAAATATAACATCATGGTCGCACAGACAGTGTGTTCCGGTCATGACGTTGTAGTACCCCGGTCCGGATTTGTTTTACGGCATGGATTTCCTGAACAGGTCAACGCGAATCGGCGTGTTAAAAGTTGCGCCATCCGGGGTCATATACCCATGGAACTTTGAGCGTACTTTTTCCAGGGTCTCGGCAGATAACCTGTACTCGGTGTGTGTTGCTTTAATCACCTGCTGTTCGAAATGTTCAAAGTCCGCAAAGTGCATCGGTTGCAGGAAAAATTTCTGCGTCACAAGCCCCAGTTGTCCGGATGAAGCCGCCCGTGTCTCGGCAGCGAAAGCTGCTTCGCGCACCGCTTTTTCGTCGTGGAAAAGTTTCAGGATTTCATTGAAGTTTCCCGCATAAACCGGCTCGGAGATATAGGCTACGCCACCGGGTTTCAGTACCCGTCGTATCTCGGAGAACACGCTGTCCATCAGTTCGCCCGGCACGTGATGCAGGGATTTGAACATCAGCACGATGTCGAAATTCGAATCGTCCGCGGGGATATTTTCCGCGCCACCGTGCGCGAAGCGTACGTTATGCAGGTCGGTGATAGCGAGGTTCTGTGCGAGCTGTATTTCATCCACTTCCAGGGCCAGCACCGACGCGGCCTTGGCGGCAATGATGCGGGTCTTTTCCGCCTTTCCGCAGCCCAGCTCCAATATTGTTGTGCCTTCAGGGCGCAGGAGTTCGTCAAGAATATCCCCCTCGTTCGCCACGCGGTGGACTTGCGGATCAGATATATGCATTTCGGTTATATTCATTTTGATTTGTTGAAATTCCAAGGGGTACAGGATTCGCATATTCTACTATTCAGCGAATCACAGGGTGAACTTCTCTCGGTTCCGGCAAAAGCTAAAAAAGCGGCGCATGACGAATGCGGAAGTTATAGAATATTCACCGAAACGGATATTCAAAACTAAATTGCAGTTGTAGAGGAGTTAGATGAAACAAATATCAAGGATATTTATGGCCTGTTTGACTCTGTTGCCTTTGTACATGGTGACAGCCTGTTCAAAGCCCGAAACGCATGTCGCAAAAATTAATATGATAAATGATCTGGGAACCCGGGCGCAACTCGATCTGTGCAAGGATGATGTGCACTGTGATGCCACCTCGGATCTGTGGACCCCGACTACGTTAGAAGCGAAAGATGCCCATACTTTTGTCGTGTCCAATGAACAGACGACGGTTTTTGAAGTGTCATTCGTAGTCAACGGCAAGGCTAATGTGCGCTGTCTGCGGGTGCGGATAGATAAATCACTCAAAACTGACCATAACAACTTGCTGCTTTCATCCGCGACAGGCTGCTAGGTTTTACGTTGTTGATGAAAGGGAAAAGCGTGTCGGCGAGGTTTGCGTGCTCACCATTCCGGGGAGGCGAATTTGACTAAGTGGCTCGTCATCATCGGCATTGTTTTCATCCTGGCAGGAGTGGCCTGGCCATGGCTGTCCAGGCTGGGTATCGGCCATCTTCCCGGTGATATTTATATCGAGCGGAAGGGCTTCAGCTTTTATGCACCGATCACCAGCAGCAGCATCATCTCCCTGGTGATTTCCATTCTTTACTGGATATTCAGAAAATGAACGGTAAAGATAATTGCTGAAGTTTGCAGCAGGGAATCAGGATGGTGTCATCGATGCCTTTGATTTTCGTCCCGGTGCCGAGGGTGGCGTAATCCCGGACAATCTGCAGCGTATCCCTACAATTTTCACCCCATCCTCGAATCGGGTCGAGTGATATGCCACAACTTCGCCTTTGGCGGCGAGTTCTGCCAATTGATGGCGTGTTTTGGTAAGCGAGAGACCGGCCGCTTCTGCAATCTCGGCATCAAGCCTCTCGCCATTCTTTTTCAGGTAGTTCAGGATTTGGTTCATTTGTTCCGCGTATATTTTTGGTTGAAAGTTGGCTTGCCATTGGTTGTTATTACTCTGGCAACACGTTCTTCAGGTAAGACCGGCCCAGCAGGCAATTCCCAGGACGGCAGTTGCAATAAGTGGCAAACAGGTCATGTGCAGCATGCCCAACTTTTCATTGGACTTGTCATCGGCAGTGGTATCGCTCATCTCGAATCTCCTTTGAAAAAGATTAAATAAAGGTCCCAGCAAAAGCCGGGTATTCGACTAAAGAACTCGGATTTGGTTCCATATTGGACTGAACTTTTTATTTAAAGGCATCTGAATATCCCGGTTGCGAGGGCACTTTTTTCTTCTGGGGCATTTTGGGAAAGATCTGTTTTTGCCGGGTGCTGCCCGTGAACAGCAGCCGTCAAACTGTCTGTGAATATCACTTCAATCCCAATGATGCGTGAATATCTGCGGTGATCTCATACGATCGCAGACGGGCAGTATGGTCGAAGATCTGCGATGTGATCATCAATTCATCAGCGCCTGTACGAGCGATGAATTCCTGCAATGAACGTTTTACGATGTCGGGCGAGCCGATCGCGGCACAGGACAGAACTTCGTCCAGCACGTCGCGCTGATGCGGGGCGATGCTGTCCAGATAACCGGCCACAGGCGGCTGCAGGCGCTTGGGTTTGCCGCTGCGCAGGTTGACGAATGCCTGCTGCATCGAGGTCGCGAGGAATTGCGCTTCATCTTTGGTATCAGCCGCAAAGATGTTGTAACCGAGCATCACATACGGCTCCGCCAGTTGTGTGGACGGCTTGAAGGTGGCACGGTACAGCGCGATCGCCTGCATCATCTGGTCCGGCGCAAAATGCGACGCGAATGCGTAGGGCAGGCCCAGTGCGGCGGCCAGTTGTGCACCGAACAGACTTGATCCCAGTATCCATATCGGCACGTTCAGGCCGACGCCCGGAATGGCGTGAACCGCATGACGTTGCGTCGCAGAGAAGTAACCCATCAGTTCGATGACGTCCTGAGGGAACTGATTGGCATCGGCGGCGAGATTGCGGCGCAGTGCACGCGCAGTGAGCTGGTCAGAGCCCGGCGCGCGCCCGAGACCCAGGTCGATTCGCCCCGGGAAGAGCGATTCCAGCGTGCCGAACTGCTCGGCGATCACCAGAGGTGAATGGTTGGGCAACATGATCCCGCCGGCGCCGACGCGCAGGGTGGTTGTACCGCCGGCCACATACCCAATCAGCACGGCAGTTGCGGCGCTGGCGATGCCCGGCATACCGTGGTGCTCTGCCAGCCAGTAGCGCCGGTAGCCCCAGCGCTCCGCGTGTTGGGCAAGGTCGAGCGTGTAGCGGAACGATTGCGCAGCATCGCTGCCTTCGTTGATTGGCGCCAGGTCCAGGATGGAGAAGGGGGTCATGTATTCGCTATTGTTGCGACAGGTTCGACATTGGTCGACGACAGTGTAACAAACGCAGACCGGTATCACGAGCATTGCAGGCGATTACCCTGTTCGAAATGCGGGCAAAACAACGATGACCAGGCTGTCTGGATGATATTCTGCTACGCTGCCAGCCGCGTGCTGCACAAGCGATCTAGAAGCATTTTTCGCATAAATTTCAGGGGTCAGGGAGAAATCGTTCCCGATCCATTGTGGCGTGCAGTAATCCGAATGAGGCGGGTATGACGGATATATTTTGTTTCAATTTTATTTTCAAATGGAAGGCTTCGTGATGAGATCAGGATTTATCGGGTTGGGGCAGATGGGCGCGGGCATGGCCGCGCGGCTTTACGGGGCCGGTCATTACCTCACCGTATTCAATCGTTCGGCGCAGCGCATGCAGCCTTTGATTGCCTTGGGAGCGCAGGGCGCGAAAAATATAGCCGCGGTGTGCGATGCTGATGTGGTTTTTACCATGCTGGCGGATGACAAGGCGTTGGAGGAGATGGTGCTGGGTCCTGACGGGATGCTGGCGTATCTCAAACCAGGCGCGATCCACGTTTCCTGCAGCACGGTGAGTGTTGCCCTGTCGGCCCGCCTTTGCCGCGAGCATGAGCAAAGGCAACAAGGCTATATTGCCGCGCCAGTATTCGGCAGGCCGGATGCCGCCGCCGCCGGAAAACTGTTCTTGGTCGCAGCGGGAAATCAGAGCCTGATTGACAGGGTACAGCCGCTGTTCGATGTGATGAGCCAGCGGACTTTCATCGTTTCCGATGTACCCGAAAAAGCCAACCTGGTTAAGTTGAGCGGTAATTTCATGATCGCCTCGGTAATCGAGTCGTTGGGTGAATCCATGGCGCTGGTGGAAAAAGGTGGCGTGGATCGGCATCTGTATCTGGACTTGCTGACATCCACGCTTTTCAACGCGCCAGTATACAAAAATTATGGCGCGATGATAGCCGACAGGCGTTTCGAGCCAGCCGGTTTTGCCGCACACCTGGGACAAAAGGATATGCGGCTGGCGCTGGCAGCTGCTGAAGAATTGAAGGTGCCGCTGCCTTTTGCCAATGTGTTGCGGGATCGCTATCTCGAACTGGCCGCACATGGTGGCGACCACCTGGATTGGTCGGCCATCGGCAGCCTTGCAGCCAAAGATGCGGCGCTCATTTCTTGAATATGGCCGATAGTCCGGCAGGTAATCACATACCTTAATAATTGCTTTCTATTTTGAATCCTGCTGATGTCTACTAATTCTTCCCGCGATCGCTGGCTGCTTCCGCTCGGCCTTTTCATCCTCTCCTTCACCTGGGGATACACCTGGGTACTGGCCAAGCAGGCACTGGAATATGCGCCGCCCTTTGCGTTTGCAGCAGAGCGTTGTGTCGGCGGTGCGCTGGCTTTGTTTGTCGCGCTCAAATTGATGGGCAGGCCGCTCAAGTTGATCGCGCCCGGCGCCACACTAGCCATCGGTTTGGCGCAAGTATCGGGGTTCATGCTGTTTCAGACATGGGCACTCGTAGAAGGCGGCCCCGGCAAGACAGCGGTACTGATCTTCACTATGCCTATCTGGACGCTGCTGCTCGCCTGGCCGATCCTGGGCGAGCGCATCCACGGCAAGCAGTGGCTGGCCGCCGCCAGCACACTCACCGGCCTGTTGCTGATCATCGAGCCGTGGAACATGCATTCCAGTCTGTTCAGCAGATTTCTCGGCGTTACCGCAGCATTGTGCTGGGCCATCGGCACCGTGCTGATCAAGCGCCTGCGAGCCAGACAGAAGGTCGATCTTCTTTCACTGACCACCTGGCAGATGATGATCGGTGCCGTCCCGCTGGTGTTACTGGCGGTGCTGGCCCCGGAACATGCGACAGACTGGACTGCGGCCTACATCGGCATCCTGGCCTTCATGTCGGTGATCAGCACCGCGATGTGCTGGTGGTTGTGGATTACCCTGCTCGACCGGGTGCCTGCATGGGAAGCAGGTCTTTCGGTGCTCGGCACCCCGGTGGTGGCAATCGCTTCGTCACGTCTGATGCTGGGGGAAGATTTCAATCTGAGCGAGGCGGCCGGCATATTGCTCATTGGCACAGGACTGGCAATATTGTCCCTGATTGGATGGGCTGCCAGCCGCCGGGGTAAAGCGAAGTAATGCGGTCTGGAAAAAATCGCGGCGGTATACTTGCAGTAGCAAACAAGTCCAATCGGATTCTATTAATTACCTCTCGTTATGACTTATGAAACAATTTCTGCAAACTCTCCAAACTGCGCCCGGAAGCATCACTTTCAACGCCACCATTAACGTGATCGATGCAAATTACGATTTCACCCCCAGCGCATTTCGCAACGGGGAAATACAAAACGAAGTCGGGCAGAACAACGGTTCCTGCAAAGTATTCTCATTTGCCAGGTTGCACCAACTGACGCCGCAGCAAGCACTGCATTGCTTCGGCAGCTATTACCGCGACGATGTACTCAAGCATCCGCAAGGCCGCGACCACCAGAATATACGCAACTTCATCAAGACCGGCTGGAGTGGGATCGTGTTCGAAAGTAATGCGCTCAGGCTGAAGAAGGTATAGGCGGATAAACGGAGCAGGGAGCCATGTTGGAGAGTCAGGTGGCTAAAGATTAAGTCAAACTGCAGCTATCGGATGCGGTTTCAACCGGTAGAAACGTCCACCTTACTGAATGAGCCCTTTATACAGGAACAGGGCATAGGCTCCGATGAGGCCAAATCCCACAAAGTGTGGGATTCGTCCGATGAAGGCTATGGACAAAAAATGAATCACCCCCGCACCCAGAATAATATAGACACCCATTTGAAAAGATCCGGGAACATGAATGGGATTAAAAAGCGAAAACAGACCAATACACATCGGAATGCATATATGCCCATCCCCGATCTGCGAGCTCAGCACGATATCCTGTCTGCCGGTTCGCGTGTAATACAGCGCGAGGAATGCGTTGGGCACGACCATCAGCAGGCCGCTGAACCAGCCAAGCTTGCCAAAACTGAAATACGGGTTGTCGGTTGTCGAGAACCATGTCACGAGATGATCAACCGAGAAATAAACACAATAGGCACTGGCCGCAAGTATTGCCAGGTCGATCAGAATCGACCAGTGGAACACCTTGTTTTTCCTGATATTGTCCTTGAGCACTTCGAATACGTGCAAAATCTGCCAGAACAGGAACAGACCGACCAGTACCAGGCCATCATAAAAGTCCAGCACTCCATCCTTCGCCAAGGCCCACAGCGTGCCGGTGAACAGGAATAATGCGGTCAGGGTGACCAGCAGATTGAGCCGGTTGATACGCTGGAATTCCGCGTGCAGCCTTTTCTGCTTTGAGCCACCTTTTTGAATCACCGCCACCGAACCAAAGATTGCGGATAGTCCCAGAAGCAGCGTAAGGTTAGTGACATTGTTGACCAGAGAGTTCTCAATGACCAAACTGCCATTGCTGGCAGCGCTGCTCATGACATAGGCGAAGACCAGATTCGGGAATCCGGAGCAGTAGGGCATGATCAGTGTGCCGAGAACGGTGCCCTCAAAGCCCTTGCTCTCCATTGCATGCAGACGCCAGATCATTATGAAACTTGCCGCCACAAAAATGGCAAGCAGCGTCAATGGATGGACAAGATAGCCCTGGATATTATCGATTGAATATTTCACGGGTGTCAGCAGAAAAGTTTAGACCGGATTTTACCTTGTTCAAAGGGAAAGTCTTGCGTGTAGCCGATATGAAATACATTTTTTGGCGGACAGAGAGTGAGTGCACTCCCTGTTCGGTTTAGGTAAACTGTGCGTATTTTTAAGGCGACTCCCCATGAAAAATACTCCCGCTCTTCAGGCAAATGAAGCAGCCGAGCGCATCGTTCAATATTTTCAGGCCAACGGATTTGCCGGTATTTCCGAGGCGCTTATCATACGGATACGCCTGAAAGCGGGCGACAGAATGGAAGTTGAAACGGCATTCGAAGTGGCGCATGAACAGGAGATCCCGCCACCCGTACGGCAATATTTCGAGATACTCCCCTTCGGACACTACTCGGGTTTTCGCAGCTTGGCCGA
>JBBRFZ010000069.1:0-14374 GCA_038241165.1 Burkholderiales bacterium
AGTGCTATCTGTGCGACATGTGCTTCATGACCAAATGCCCGTATGTACCGCCGCACCCCTTCAATCTCGACTTCCCGCATCTGATGCTGCGCGCCAAGGCGGCCAAATTCAAAAAGGGCGAGACCAGATTCCGCGACAAACTGCTGTCCAGTACCGACCTGATGGGCAAGCTGGCGTCCATACCGGTAGTCGCCCAAACGGTGAACGCAGTGAACAAAAACTCTGTCGCCCGGAAGGTGATGGACGGTGTGCTGGGCATCCATCAGGATCGCCAGTTGCCCGAATACAGCAGCAGCCCTTTTCGCAAGCATGCTGTGCTGGCTGAACAATTCCCGGTGAAGAACGGCGAACGCACGCCCGGCAAAGTGGCGATCTATGCAACCTGTTACATCAATTACAACGAACCGGGCATCGGCCACGACCTGCTTGCCATCCTCGCGCACAACGAGATCCCGGCACGCCTTGTGGATAAGGAATCCTGTTGCGGCATGCCCAAGCTCGAATTGGGCGATATGGAATCGGTCGCCAGACTCAAGGAGACCAATATCCCCCATCTGGTAAAGTTGGCACGCGAAGGCTACGCGATCATGACAGCGGTTCCTTCCTGCACGCTGATGTACAAGCAGGAATTACCGTTGATGTTCCCTGATGATGAAGACGTGAAAGCGGTGGCGGAAGCGATGTACGATCCGTTCGAATACCTGATGCTGCGCCACAAGGATGGCCTGCTCAAGACTGATTTCAAGAACAAGCTGGGCAAAGTCTCCTACCACGTGCCTTGTCACCTGCGGGTGCAGAACCTCGGCCTGAAGACCCGCGAGATACTGCAGCTGGTGCCCGGGACCGAGGTTAACACCGTGGAGCGCTGCTCGGGCCACGACGGCACCTGGGGCGTGAAAAGCGAATTCTTTTCAGAATCGATGAAGATCGGCAAGCCGGTATTCAAAAAGATGGCCGCCAGTGACCCGGACTATGTCAGTTCGGACTGCGCGATTGCAGGTCGCCAAATCATGCAGGGTATAGGCGCAACCAACGCTGGCGAAAAGGGCCCTCAGAAGCAGCACCCGCTAACGCTGCTCCGTATCGCCTACGATTTATAGTTCAAAGCATAATTAAGGAGAAAATAATGGCAAGCGAAGGTTATCACGAACCGCTGGAAATGCTTTCCACCGCGACCATGGACATGCACCGGGCGATCACGTCGCTGATGGAGGAACTTGAAGCGGTGGACTGGTACAACCAGCGCGTGGATGCAGCCATCGACCCGGAACTGAAAAAGATACTCGCCCACAACCGCGACGAGGAAAAGGAGCACGCCGCAATGGTATTGGAATGGATACGGCGTCATGACCCTGCATTTGATCACGAGCTGAAGGACAACCTGTTCAAGGAGGGGCCGATCACCGGTCAGCACTAAAGTTATGGCAAAACTTACCCAAGACAATCTGATGACGCTGGAAGCCTACGCCAAGGCGCGAGATAAGATTCGCGCCGACGTGATGGCGCACAAGAAGAACCGCAACGTCGCCTTGGGTGAACACGTCACGCTGATATTCGAGGACGAGCAGACGATACGCTATCAGGTGCAGGAAATGCTGCGCGCGGAAAAGGTGTTCGAAGAAGCAGGGATCCAGGATGAGATCGATACCTACAACCCGCTGATACCGGACGGCAGCAACTGGAAAGCGACCATGATGATCGAATATGAGGATATCGATGAGCGCCGCCTGATGCTCGCAAAATTGATTGGTGTCGAAGATCGCGTGTGGGTGAAAACCGCCGGTTATGACCGTGTGTTCGCCATTGCCGACGAAGACCTGGAGCGTGCCACCGATCAGAAAACCTCGGCGGTTCATTTCCTGCGCTTCGAATTGACCCCGGAAATGTCCCGTACACTCAAGCAGGGCGCATTGCTCAGCATGGGGGTCGATCACCCCGCCTACCAGGCCGTCATGGACCTTGTCCCACCGGCGGTATACACTTCATTGTTGAGTGACCTGCAGGGCTGAGACCGACGGCGGCGTGCAGTAACATCCAGCGTTGTTCCCCGCAATCATTGATTGATTCCGCATAACGGATCCGAATCTATCCGGTCATCTGCGTACGCCCCCCGCGTAGGCGATTTAAAAACCATATCGATATAGTATTAACTATCAATTAGATTTATCAATGTGCATAGCTTAAATTGCATCCGTGGACGTAAACCACTCGATCAGTCATTAAGGAGAACATTATGCAACGACCCGAAATCAAGACCGTCGCCAACCTCGAATCGGCGTTTGCCGGGGAATCGATGGCACACATCAAGTATCGCTACTTTGCAAAGATCGCCCGCGCGGCCGGCGACGAAGCAACGGCACATATCTTCGAAGAGACCGCCAACCAGGAGGTACAGCATGCTTTCGGGCATCTCGATCTGCTTTACCCAAAGCGCACCATGACACCGGCTCGTTGCCTGGAAATGGCGATCGAGGGCGAGACCTACGAATATACCGAAATGTACCCGGGCTTTCTCAAAACGGCCCAGCAGGAAGGAAACGCCGCTGCGGCTGCGGAAATCAACGGGCAGATCGCCGAGTCGAAACAACACGCGGAGCAATTCCAGGCAATGCTGCAAAAGGCCGCGAAACGCTTTGCCGTATTGGCCAAAGTCGAACAGCGTCATGCCAATCAATATAGCGCCATGTTGGCGAAAGTTAACGTTTAATCCAGGGAGAACATTATGAAAGTTTGGCAATGTGTGGTTTGTGGTTTCGTATACGATGAAGCAGCCGGCTTGCCGGCCGAGGGAATCAAGCCCGGCACGGCATGGGCGGATATTCCAGACAACTGGGCATGTCCGGATTGCGGTGTAGCCAAGGCCGATTTTGAAATGGTGGAGCTGTAAGTTGCCGACTGTTATGTGCGGCCTGCAGGAAAATCGAAGGTAAAGCAATGAAACCTATTGTGGTGCTGGGCAGCGGCCTGGCCGGATACACACTGGTGCGTGAATTGCGCAAACTGGATCGCAGTGTGGCGATCACTTTGATCACCCGTGACAGCGGCGACTATTACTCGAAGCCCATGCTTTCGAACGCGCTGGCGCAGGGCAAAAGCGCTGGGGCGCTGGTCATCACTGCGGCAACCGATATGGCCAGCCAACTGGATTTTACGCTGTTGCAAAATACCAAAGTGTCGGGCTTGGATCGCGAGCACAAACAGTTGCAGACGACTTCGGGCGTGATCGGGTACGACCGCCTGGTTCTGGCGCTGGGTGCAGACCCGATACGCCTGCCATTGCAGGGTGATGCTGCTGATGCGGTGGTATCGGTGAACGATCTTGCCGACTACGCGAAATTTCGCGGCGCGATTGAATCAATCAAGCAGGATGCAAGTCATATCGCCATCCTCGGCGGTGGCCTGATCGGTTGTGAATTTGCGAATGATCTGGCCACTGCCGGATATGTCGTGACGATAATAGATCCGGCCACCCACCCGCTTTCAAGCCTGATACCCGAACATGCGGGCAAACAACTGCTCGAACCCCTGGCTGTACTGGGTGTGACAAGCCGGTTCGGTGTCGCAGTGCAGGCGGTAAACAAGCAGTCGACCGGCTATGCGTTGACACTGACCGATGGCTCCACTTTGCACGCAAACCTGGTGCTGTCCGCCGTAGGCTTGCGACCGCGTGTCGATTTGGCGCGCAGTTCGGGACTGGTCGTAAATCGTGGCATTGTGGTGGATGCGCATATGTGCAGCAGTGACGCGTCGATTTACGCGCTGGGTGATTGCGCCGAAATCGAAGGGCAGGTATTGCCTTATGTGTTGCCCATCATGCATGCGGCGCGTGCTTTGGCTCAGGTGCTGACCGGCAAGGATGTGCGCGTGGATTTTCCCGCCATGCCGGTGGTGGTCAAAACACCGGCCCATCCGATCGCGGTATTGCCGGTTGCGCGTGATGCGATCGGCGCATGGCGCATCCTGGCAAATGACCCGGAAATCAAGCTGGGAATCAAGCTGGGATTTTTCGATGCGCAGAATCTGTTGCGCGGGTTTGCACTCACCGGGGAATATGCCGCGGAACGCAGCACGATGACCAAAAAGCTGGGAGAGTCGGAAATCTAGCGTACCACCGGGACGCGGCAGTTTGTATCTGCACCCCGGCGTCACTACAACCAAGATAAATAAGCCTCAAAAAATTCAGAGTTCGCCCAAATGCCCCACAAGGGGACACCGATCCGCTACGGGCAAAATCAGGCCGTGCGGAGTCGTCAGCAAGGCGCGGTAAAAATTGCGCCGCGTCGCATATTGATTATATGTAAGCAAGCAATTTTTACCGCAACGTAGCATAACCAGCGACTAAGCTGTCGTCGTTTGACAGCATAGTCGAATGGCTAGCAGTTCCATCAGTTGGGATGAAATCTGGATTTTCATTCTATCCAAGTTGAATGGGGACAAACATCTTGCTGCTCCCTCTCTGCACCAGCAGCGCCACATTCTTTTTGTGCTTTGCAACGAGGGAACGAAGCTTTCCGGCACTGCCCACCTTCTCGCCATTCACCGACAGAATCACGTCGCCGGACCGGATACCTGCCTGTGCTGCCGGACCCGCTGCTACGTTCTCCACCAGCAACCCTTCACCGACCTCAGCCTGTCTGCGCTCGTTTGGGGAAAGCGGACGTACTTCCAGCCCCAGGCCGCCTTTATCCGCGCCATCGGATTGTTCGTCGGCACTGGCAATTTTCATTTCCCCCACATTCACCGACAGTTGCCTGATCTTGCCATTGCGCCAGATTTCAACCTTGGCAGCTGTACCCGGAGTGATATCAGCGACCATGGACGGGAGATCATTGGAACTTGCAACATCCTTGCCATTGAACTTGAGGATCACGTCACCCGGTTCAATACCGGCCTTTTCAGCCGGGCTACCCTTTTCGACAGAACTCACCAATGCACCGGCAGTTTTGTCCAGGCCAAAAGACCGGGCCAAATCCTGATTGATTCCCTGAATCATGACACCGAGCCGACCCCGACTCACCCTGCCATGATCAATCAGCTGTCTTTCCACCTTCATCGCCACATCGATCGGGATAGAAAATGAAAGGCCCTGATATCCGCCACTCTGGGTATATATCTGCGAATTGATACCGATCACTTCCCCGTTCAGGTTGAACAGCGGGCCGCCGGAGTTGCCCGGGTTGATTGGCACATCGGTCTGCAAAAAAGGTGTGTAATTTTCATCGGGCAGGGAACGTGACTTAGCCGAAACGATACCCGCCGTCACGCTGTTGTCGAATCCGAACGGCGATCCTATCGCAACCACCCATTGGCCCACGCGCACGTTTTGTGGGTCGCCGATTTTGACGGTCGGCAATCCCGTGGCGTCTATCTTCAGCACCGCAACATCGGAAGGTTTGTCTATGCCGATGACTTTTGCCTTGAACTCTCTTTTGTCGGTGAGCTTGACAACCACTTCATCCGCATCCGCCACCACATGTGCATTGGTAAGGATCACGCCATCGGAGCTGACGATAAAGCCTGAACCTAGACCATGGACGGGTACGCTGTTTTGAGGAGCAGGAACCTGAAAGTGGTGGAAAAATTGATAGAAGGGATCATTCGGATCCATTTGCGGCAAGCCTTGGCCCCCGGGATATCCGGTTTTTTCCGTACCCGAGACACTGATATTGACCACCGCGGGGCCCTGCTGTGCGGCGATTGATTCAAAATCCGGCAGCACCGGTTGCGATGAGCGATTCGTTGCCGGAGTTACGGCTGCGGGTATATTCGTGCCGGCGAGAGCCTCATCGACGGGGGAAATTTTCGGATAGACATAACTTCCCGTCATGGCCGCAGCGACGACCAGAACAAAAACACCATACCCGGCATACTTCGGCAAAAATTTCGATTTCATTTTTTTACTCCTTGATATCAGCAAAATTCATGGCCGTCGCTCATCACGGAGAAAATTTCAAGCGCATGATCGATGCACATTGGTTGCTTGCCGGTCTGAGAAGTTCGGGAGAAATTGAAACAAATTGTTACCCTCCCGGTAAAAGAGGCTCGCCCCGAAACCGGTCGCATGATCCGGTCCACAAGCAATGTCGGCGTGTTACGGCCGGCTGCGTGCCAGAGTATCCAGCACAATACCGGCAAACACCGCCGCGCCAAACCAGTTGTTATGCAGGAACGCCTTGAAACATAGTTCGCGTTGTCGAGTGCGGATCAGCGTGTAGTGATATAGGGCTATCCCTGCCGCTACCAGCAAACCCGCGTAATATGTCCAGCCCGAACTCATCATCTGTCCCGCCAATCCAAGCAACGCGAGCGTGATCGCATAGCATCCCATCACCGCAGCCACATCGTACTTGCCGAACAGCAATGCCGCGGAATGGATACCGAGATGGATGTCATCGTCGCGGTCCACCATCGCGTATTCCGTGACATAGGCGATCGCCCAGAACACATTGGCAACCAGCAGCAGCCACGCCACCGCCGGCACGCTGCCGAGTTGCGCGGCGAATGCCATCGGAATGCCGAAGCCAAACGCGATGCCGAGATAGGCTTGCGGGATCGCGAGAAAACGTTTGGTGAAAGGGTAGCTGGCGGCGAGGAACACCGCGGGGAATGACAACAGCAGCGTCAGATTATTCAGCGGCAGGACCAGCACAAAAGCAAACAGCGAAAGGCCTATCCCCACCCAGACTGCCTCACCGGGCGTGATGCGCCCGCTGGTGACAGGACGTTCACTGGTACGCTTCACATACCTGTCGAAATCGCGATCGGCATAATCATTGAACGCGCATCCTGCAGAGCGCATCAGCACCGTACCCAGCAAAAATATCAGCACGATGTGCCATGCCGGATGTCCCGCACCGGCGATCCATACACCCCACAAGGTCGGCCACAACAACAGCAGGGTACCGATGGGACGGTTCAAGCGGGTGAGTTGCAGGTACAGCGATAATCGTTGTGCAAGAGTCATGGCTTTAATCAATATTGAATTTGATCAGCCAATCTGCCATGCCGAAATAGCGAGATATGATCATGGCCAACATGATACTGGATACCGGCCACAGGCGGGTTCGGGATGTTGTATGGGTGTAAAAAACTGATGTTGTGAAGAGCGGTTACAGTCTATAGTTAAAGACACTTCCTCCGAAAAACTTGATTACACAGCTCAAACTTGTTTCAAGCAGGGCAGTCGACCGCAACCATCGAATTAAAACCGTTCCTGCGTCAACAGATACTTCCATTGTCCGGAGGGCAGTTTTCCCATCGACACACGCCCGATGCGTATGCGTTTCATCGCCAGCACTTGCAGCCCGACGTACTGGCACATGTGTGCGATCTGTCCGGGCTGTACACCCTTGAGTGCGAAGCGCAGCCGGGTTTCGTTTTGCCAGCTGACCTTGATCGGCGGCAATGCGCGTCCGTTGAACGTAATTCCGTGGTTGAGCAGACCGAGTCCGTCCGGGTTCAGCCCGCCCGCGATTTCGACGATGTATTCCTGTTCCAGTGAAGAGGCATCTTCTCTGAGCTTGCGCGCCGCGCGCCAGTCCTGGGTGAATAACACCATCCCGCTGGCATTTCTTTCCAGCTGTATGTGTTGGGTGAGCCTGAGAAAGTGTTGCTTGAGCATGTGAATGCCGGAGGTATCGTCTGTCGAGCGAGTTTCAGCGCGTATCAGTTGCAGTGCGGCACTGGGATTGATGGCTGTGCCCGCCGGCTGGTGCAGCATGATGGTCGCGGGCTCCAGCGGCGTGAGCGTGGCCTCGGCGTGGAGCTCGATCTTTTGCTCCGACACCATAAACTGCGGCTCTTCCACCACCTGCCCATCCACCTTCACCCAACCACCCGCAATATAAAGCTCGGCCTCGCGGCGGGAACAGGGCAGTGTTGCGGCAAGGCGTTTTGCCAGACGTACTGGGGTGGTCATAACAGGTGCACCGGGACTTACGGAGGCGCATTGTAACCGTTCAGTCTGTGCCGCACGGCTTCATGCATCACCGGTATATGCAGCACAATCTTTTCAGGCCTCCAGACGCGCTGCCGAATTTACATCCGATGACCTCGACAGTGCAAACCCGCAAGGATGGCGATCATCTGTAAAATGCGTGCATGGATACAAATAAAAAACCGGCAACCCGTCCAGCTTTGGAGGGCGTCACGCTGGAGACAATGGTCACGCAGCTTTCCGAGCTCATCGGCTGGGACGCGATGGGTGCAGCTGTGCCGATACGATGCTTTACGCATGACCCCAGCATCAAATCCAGCTTGAAGTTTTTACGCAGAACACTCTGGGCGCGCGCCAGGGTGGAGGAGTTGTATCTGGCCCGGATAAATCGTTAGATCCGGACCCGACAGGGCTGGGACCGGATCGGTTATGGGTGCATCTGGTTGAGCTGTTTGGCGATGATGTCATGATTCAGCCAGAGTGTCGGTCCGGCAGGATTGGATGTCTCATGGAACATCAGCGGCCCGGTTCCCTCCAGCACCAGCGCGCTCAGGATATCGGTGACGAGTGCCTTGCGGTCCTTGTGCATCTGGGTGATTTCTTCCGAGGTGCCTATCATCAGATCCGCCAGTTCTGCGGAGTTGTCCATCGGCCATGCCTCGAAATTGCGGAACTTCTTCATCACGCTGCTTGCGTTGTAGTCGGTGATTTTTTTCAGCAGATTATCCAGTGCATGCTCGTCCTGAAATAATGCGCGGCATGCTTGCCATTGAGCTTCCGCCCAGGCGCCGCCGTTTTCCTTTCTCAAAGCCTTGAGCAACGGGAACAGCGAGAGCTCGACGCCGACAAAGATATCCGATGAGTTGGTGCGGATCTCCGGACAGTTATACACCGTGGCCTTGATGCCCTTCGCCCAGGCAGTTTCGGCAACGCGTTCCAGGCGCATCTTGGCAGGGCCCTGCGAGTAATTGGTGTAGGTCTGCCATTCGTAATGGCCATCCGTCAGTATTTCGGTGCCATGATAGCCGTAGGCGGTGTAACGAACCTGGCCGCCGGTCTTTTCTATCCGTGTGCGGATCGCCGCGCTGCCGTCGATCAGATGCTGCAGGGTATTCGCGGTAACTTCGTCGAAGTTCATCAGAATCAGCTTGCCCAGGTCACTGTCAAACAGCGCGCGCGAGGACAGAAAGCGTTCGCCGCGTCCCTTGTAGATGCGGTTGGCGATCGCAAGGAACACCTTTACCTTGGGAATGCCGCCGGCCATGGTATGGGCAAAAAAGACATTGCTGCCGTCCGGGATCATGCCGTCGATCTCCGCCATCACCCTGGCCACGGAATCCTTGAAACGCTTTACGCCGACTTCGCGGCATTTCTCGATGTGCTTCCAGTCGAGCTTGTCGTCCTGCCAGCTCTTGAGCGTCATGTCGGCCAGCATATCCGTCGGGGTGGGCTCGCCGGTCGGTGCATCCAGGTCGAAACCGGCCATCAGTGGCACGTTAATGATGCGCCCGCCCAGATTTGACTCGGCAGCGGCCAGTTCTTCATCGGTCAGCGGACGCAATGTGTTGTTCTCGTCGCGGCGGCCGACGGTGATGCCGATGATGGTCATGCCCGCCTTGCGTGCCTCGTTGATCAGGCCGTTGGCGTAACCGCGGCCAAACAACTCGCCGAACAACACAAAGACATCTCCTTTGCGGAAAATGTTGGTCTGCGGAATATCTCGTAATGGAATGGGGGCGATCATGAAAACTGACTCCTGTGTGGCGTATACCGCGAATTGTAATTTGATTTGATGTCTGCATCCTAATAATCTTGGGCAGGCTCAAGATTTGCAATGGAATGGCCCGCATTAAAAATTGTTTCAAAAGGTTGGCCGTGTGAACTTTTATATCGAAACATAATCGTATTGGCGTAAATACAAATCCCAAACCGGCTCATCCGGAAGTATCGTGCGGCAACATTGCGCGCCGGGATCCGGGTTTCATTCACCGGGTTGTGATTAACAGGACTTTCACCGACTTTTTTGTTCGCACAATTCGCCGTAACCAGACATTTTTAATTCAGGGAAAAGCATGAAAAAACTGAGAATACTCCCGGGTGCTGCAGGCGTTATCGCCTTGACCGCGGCGATAGGCTTCATCGATGGAGAACGTAAAATCGAGAACGAGAGTTTATCCAGAGACAGGATTACGCTGGTCAGCTCCCGAACCGATGTCGCTGCTGCTGGAGTTGCATCCGACAACCGGCTTGTTATCAATCCGGACAACCACGCCTATCTGGTGGAAATCAGGCGCGGCGATATTCCCTCCGGAGTGCTGATCGATGCGGTTACCGGGAAAGTGCTGTTGTCATAATTGGCTCTTCCGGACACGCTGTGCAACATTAACTACTGTTAGTACAAGCTGCATTTTCGCCCCCAGCAATTTCTGCCTGTTTCATACCGGGCCGGTCAGCCGCAGGATTTCCGGCAAAAACACTTCCGTGACCAGCAGCGGCGCATTGTGCAGGTAGAATAACGAACGGCGCGCCCACAGCCTGTGCGGCGGATCGATCAGCACCCCGGCGGCACGACGATATAAGGGATGCACGTTGCGTAGCGCGCGGTAATGCAATGGTTCGCGATGCACCAGCGGATGCGCGAACAGCAACGCACCGAGCGGTTTGTTTTCCAAAGCGCGCACTTCAGACCACACGCCGCGCAGATGCCCGATGGCCAGCGCGCTGTGTGCGAACACGACCGGCCGACCATCGGCATACAGGAACACTTCGCGCGACCATGCAAGCTGATGCCGGGCCATGCCAAGCAGCGCGGATTCGTCCAGCGCGATTCGCGCCAGGCCGCTACGCACGTTGTGCACCGCAAAGTTTGCGCAACGTTGCTGAATACGTCGTGTCAACGAACCCCGGTCGCGCAGCCAGGGTGCAAGTTCCGGCCCGCAGCCCAACGGGCTACCTCGCCAGAATTTGTCGACATACCCTGCGCTTGTGCTGCGGCGGTTCTGATCAAACGGGTTTTCGTTCATGACCTGGGGGCCGAATCAGACCGGCCCGTATTTTTCGGTTATTCAAATTTTTTGTATTCGGGAATGTTATCCTGCCGGATTGCGGCCACATACGAATCGCAATCCTGCGCCTCGCCGATCCTGCCCTTCCGTCGCAGGCACTTGCCTAGATTGATCAGGAAGTCGGCCATGTATGAACGCAGATCGAGTGCACGGCGGTTCAGCTGGCGTGCGCTCAGATCGTCGCCGCGCTGCCTGGATAGCACCCCGAGATATTGCAGTGCAGTCGCATGCCTGGGCCGGTGTTCCAGCACCCGCTGGTATCCTGCCTCGGCTTCCGTCAGGCGTCCCGCATGATGATGTGCCATCGCATTGTGCAGGATGAATCCGATCTGCCCGGGCGATAGAGGCAAGGCAGCCGACCTGGTTTCCGGATCCGCGCCACAGCAGATCCGGTATTCCCTGCCGCTACCGCACGGACAAGGATCGTTGCGGCCCAGCATGGCCAGTGTCGGCGGGACGCCAGCCTGTGGCGAAGACAGCCCTGCAAGCAGCTCGCCCGCTTCATTGTCATTCTGCACAACCTGAATGCGTCGATTCAGCATCACCGACGCCTCGTCCTGACAGCCCAGTTCAACATAGTTCCGGCATAGCTGAAAATACTGGCGACTAGCCACGGACGAGTCGGCCAATGCAGCGACGAACCCGTCCAGCTCCTGCAGAGGCAGGATAGACCACATATGAAACAGCCCGTGAAAACCGAAAGGATCACCCTTGGGGGAAATGGTCTCGTACGAAAAGGCCTCGGCAATTTCCTCAGGGGCAAACCGGATTCCATATTTCGCTTCGAGCAGCCGACGGTAGCGTCGCCTGATCGCTTCGTCTTCCGGTTCGAGGTCGACGATACCTTCATCCTGCAAGGCATCAAGCAGTCGCCGAGAGCGCAGCGAAAATCCGCCGTTGCCAACACGATGACTATCCTCATACCAGCCCCATGGTGCGCCGATGTAGTCGTATTCGAGGAACTCCGGACGCCAGCTGTAGGGGTTGATGATGTAGCCGTCCCACTGTACCAGCAGCAGGTGTTCCGTATTGCAGTACCGGCCTAGTTCCTTGAGTACGAAGCGCGAGTACTCGGCAACCGAGCCGATGCGGGGAATCTCTATCATGCGGCAACCCGCAGTTCATAGCGGTTTGCGCTATCCGAAAGGAACATCACATCGCCGAAATTGCATTGCAATCCGCAGATGTCCAGCGCGCGCAAGGCGAGCGCAGGATTCAGGCAATCAACCGCGCACAGTGTTACCGAGGGCAGTTCGGGGGTGGATTTGACTTGGGGATCTGTCAATTGCAGGGCAACCTTAAATTTGCAAGCTGAGCGATTGTGCCGGATCGGTGGCCAACCGGAAACAGCGCACGGAAGGGCGTCATTATAGCGTCCAGCCAGCCGGCTATCCATCTCAGCTCAGACATGCAGATAATCGTGTTTGTTGGCCATCCAGCGCTGCAGATGCGCCCGTGCCGCTTCGGGAAAATCGCGCAGCAATTCATCGGCGACTTGCCGCGCCCGGTTCAACAGATCTTCGTCTTCGCTGATGTCGGCGAAGCGCAGCATGGCGATGCCGCTTTGCCGCGCGCCGAGCAACTCGCCCGGACCGCGCAATTGCAGATCATGTTGGGCGATGGCAAAGCCGTCGGTGCTTTCAAAGATGATTTTCAGGCGCGCTCGTGCCAGCTCCGAAAGCGGTTGCTGATACAGCAATATGCACAGGCTTTGCGCCGCACCGCGCCCGACCCTGCCGCGCAATTGATGCAGTTGCGCCAGCCCCATGCGCTCGGCATGGTCAATCACCATCAGGCTGGCGTTGGGTACATCCACGCCAACCTCGATGACCGTGGTGGCGACCAACAGCTGCAGCTCGCCGGACTTGAACGCAGCCATCACGCGCGCCTTCTCGGCATTGTCCAACTTGCCGTGCACCAACCCGACGCGCAATTCGAGAAAAGTTCCGCTGAGCATCTGGTAAGTTTCCATCGCGGTTTGTAACTGAAGCGTCTCCGATTCGTCGATCAGCGGGCACACCCAATAGGCCTGCTGCCCCGCCATGCACGCAGCGCGCACCCGTTCGATCACCTCGTCACGGCGTTCGTCGCTAACCAGTTTGGTGATCACCGGCGTGCGCCCCGGCGGTAATTCGTCGATCACCGACACATCCAGGTCGGCGTAATAGCTCATCGCCAGCGTTCTTGGTATCGGTGTTGCGCTCATCATCAGTTGATGGGGTTCGTGAAAATTTATTCCGTTCGACTCATTAGACCGTTCGCCCTGATAACCAGCGACTGGGCCGTCGTTTGTAGACGGACCAGTCGAATGGCTAGTTGTTTCATCAGCTTGTCGAAGGGCATCAGTCTGGGGTGAGAGTGGTTCGACAAGCTCACCACGAACGGCTTTAGAAATTTTCCCTTTGTTGCGAAGCGCCAAGCGCTGCTGCACACCGAACTTGTGCTGCTCATCCACGATCGCCAGGCCAAGTTTATGGAAGCCGACCTTCTCCTGAAACAATGCATGGGTACCGATAGCAAGAGGTGTTTTGCCGGACGCGATTTGTTCTGCGGCAAGCAGTTTTTCTTTTTTCTTCAGGCTGCCCGACAGCCACACCGGCACAATACCGAGCGGCGCCAGCCAGTCGAGCAGCTTGAGGTAATGCTGCTCGGCAAGGATCTCGGTGGGCGCCATCAGCGCAACCTGGTAGCCGTTTTCAATCGCCTGCAAAGCAGCCAGTGCGGCCACGATGGTTTTGCCGCTGCCGACGTCGCCAAGCAGCAGGCGCTGCATCGGGTGCGGCTGCGCAAGGTCAGAGCTGATCTCGCCAAAGGTGCGTTGTTGTGCCTTGGTCAGCGCGAACGGCAGGGCTTTGGTCAGGCGCGCGGTGAGCTTGCCGTGCGCGGCCAGCCCGGGTGCGATACGCTTGCCGCGTTCGCGGTGATGCACGCGCATCGACAGTTGTTGTGCGAGCAGTTCATCGAATTTGATCCGCCGCCAGGCTGCGTGACTGCGTTCTTCCAGGGAATTGGCCGATATGTCCGGTGTCGGATTGTGCAGCAAGCGGATGCTGTCGGCAAAGCCGGCCAGTTCAAGTTTTTGCAACAGTGCATCCGGCAGGGTATCGGATAACGACAGCGTCTCCAGCGCATTGACGATCAGCTTGCGCAATACGGGTTGCGCCAGCCCGGCCGTGGTCGGGTATACCGGCGTGAGGCTTTGCTGCAGCGGCGTATCTTCATTGACCGCGCGGCATTTCGGGTGCACCATTTCCATTCCGTAATATCCCATGCGCGCCTCGCCGATAGCGCGTATCTGCTTGCCGACCGCAAGCTGTTTCTGCTGGCTGGGGTAAAAATTCATGAAGCGCAGATACAACTCGTCGCCTTTGTC
>JBBRFZ010000070.1:0-14206 GCA_038241165.1 Burkholderiales bacterium
GGATTTACCCGCGCCGTTCGGGCCGATGATGCCGACGATGGCGCCGGGCGGCACCTTGAAGCTGAAGTCGTCGATCAGCAGGCGGTCGCCGTAGGCTTTGCTGACGTTGTTGAATTCGATGACTTCGTTGCCGAGGCGCTCGCCGACCGGGATGAAGATCTCCTGGGTCTCGTTGCGCTGCTGGTGTTCCTGCGAATTGAGTTCCTCGAAGCGGGCGATACGCGCCTTGGATTTGGCCTGGCGACCTTTGGGGTTCTGCCGCACCCATTCCAGTTCCTGTTTCATCGCTTTGGCATGGGCGTCGAGTTGTTTACTTTCTGTTTCGAGCCTCGCGCCTTTTTGCTCCAGCCAGCTGGAGTAGTTGCCTTTCCACGGGATGCCGTGGCCGCGGTCGAGTTCGAGTATCCATTCGGCTGCGTTGTCGAGGAAGTAGCGATCATGGGTGACGGCGACCACGGTGCCGGGGAAGCGCACCAGGTATTGTTCCAGCCAGTCGACCGATTCGGCATCGAGGTGGTTGGTAGGCTCGTCGAGTAGCAGCATGTCGGGTTTTTCCAGCAGCAGCTTGCACAGCGCGACGCGGCGCTTCTCGCCACCGGACAGATTCTTGATCACCGCGTCCCACTCGGGCAAACGTAATGCATCAGCCGCGATCTCCATCTGGTGCGAGGCATCTGAGCCGGAGGCGGCGATGATGTTCTCCAGCCGAGCCTGCTCGGCGGCGAGCGCGTCGAAGTCGGCGTCCTCTTCGGCATAGGCGGCATACACCGCGTCCAGCTTGGTCTGTGCTTCCATCACTTCGCCCAGCGCGGATTCGACTTCCTGCTTGACGGTTTTCTCGGGGTCGAGCACCGGCTCCTGCGGCAGGTAGCCGAGCTTGATGTTGGGCAGGTGCTGGACTTCGCCTTCATATTCCTTGTCCACACCGGCCATGATGCGCAGCACGGTGGATTTGCCGGAGCCGTTCAGGCCGAGCAGGCCGATCTTGGCGCCGGGGAAGAAGCTGAGGGAGATGTCCTTGATGATCTGTCGCTTGGGGGGAACGATCTTGCTCACGCGGAGCATAGACATTACATATTGGGCCATGGTGTGTATCTGCTTTGGTTATGATTATTAAAGAAGAGTGAGTTTAACTCAATTCGCTTTAGCGTTTAATAGCACAGGGATAAGATGCCTTTCTGGAGCGGGGTGCTCAACCAGAACTTGTCGATTCGGCCGTTGAGAAATCCAATGTAGTTGTAGGAGCGGTTGGCATTATGCATGGCCTGCCAACTTTTTCCGGCAGTAGCGCACATTCATTCCGCCAGCGTCTGGTATTACTTCACCGCGCAGGCCGGTGAACACGTCGAGCAATACCGAGAAATCGACTGCGTAGCTTACCGCAAAGCACGGATAATCAGAACCGTCCGAATGCAACGGGGGGGAGCAATAACGTCCAGCTAAAGTGCTGCTGTTCAGACTGAAACCGTTCAGCGGTCGCGCTGATAAAGTCCGATCAAATCGGCCTGGGCGATGATATGTCCATGCATCGCCTTTTCCAGTGCAGCCTTGGCGGGATGTTTCAGGTTGGGCAACACGGTATTCAGCGCATACAGTTTGAAAAAATAGCGGTGCTTGCCTATCGGGGGGCACGGCCCGCCATAGCCGGCGCGTTTCCAATCGTTGATCCCCTGCAGGGTTCCATCCGGCAGATCATCGTCAGTAATATCCTCTGTCAGGCCGGTTGAGTCGGCGGCGATGTTGTATAGCAACCAGTGCACCCAGGTCATTTTGGGTGCGCCCGGATCCGGTGCATCCGGGTCATCGACGATCAATACGAGGCTTTGCGTTCCTGCCGGCACGCCGGCCCAGGCAAGGGCAGGGGAGATATCCTCACCGTCACAGGAATAGAGCGCGGGAATCTCACCGTTATGTGTGAATGAAGGTGACATGATGTTCAATGGCATAACAACTCCTCCTTTTTTGCGTTCCGCTTCGGACAATCGAAAGTCAGGTGCAAGGCGAGTTCATCCTTATTGCACTGCATCCATATCTTACGCTTCTGCTTCGCCGTTTTGTTTCGGGTGATTCTTCGGCTCGTGCGTCTTGACGTCGCCGCGTATTTTGCGCGCATAGTCCTCAAGCTGGCGGCTGGCGGCATCGAATGCATCGCGCAAGGCCACATAAACATCTTCTGCGTGGTCGTGGTTGACCACGATCTCGCTGCCGGGCACGCCGATGTCGATGCGCACATTGAACTGCTTGCCCTGGTGTTGGTGCTTATGCGGTATTTCAACCACCACATGGCAGGACGTGATGTGAGTGGAGAATTCTTCGAGCTTGCTGACCTTGTCACGGATGTGCGTTTCCAACGCATCCGAATGTTCCATGTTGCGAATAGTGATCTGTACTGGGGTTTGCATGATTTTTTCCTGGGTTGAATTTGGCTGACAGGCATGGCGTACATGCCATGCCTGATGATATCCCTGTTATGCCTGCTACGCTTGTTTGTGTATCAGGCTGTTTCCAGGGCTGACTGGTTGGTATGCAGGAACCACCGGTTCAGCACCACATGGCGGGTGAACCATCGGTTGCCCAGTAATTTTCCGCCAATAAATTTGCGTAACGAGGATGGATCGGCACCGGCCGGTGCGGCCGCAGCACCAAAGCGTGCAGTCATGCGGTTTGCGTAGGGCAGCAGTTGCTGGCGCCGATAGTCTCCGTTGGCTTCGATGATGGTGGCCGCAGCCATCAGGCCGGATTCGACCGCGGGACGTATCCCTTCGCCGCTTTGCGGGTAGGCCAGCCCGGCGGCATCGCCGATCAACAGCACGCCGTCATCGATTTGTTTGCGCACCGAGTGCCCGTAAAGAAGATAGGCGTGTCCGTGAAAGTGGTCGGGGATGTCCTGCGGGATTCTGCCGCGCTGCTTGAGAAAGTCACAGAAATGCCCGAGTTGTTCCGAGAGCAGATGATTGTCTTCGCGACCCAGCCCGATGTTCAGGTAATCTCCTTTGCGGAAACACCAGCCGTAGCCTTTCAGGTCGGGGCAGAAATACAGTTCGGGCGTGTCACCCCGCACCCGGCAATTTTCCCGTTGCGCGGGTGTCATCTCGAATTCGATCTCCTTGGCGGCGATGGCCGGTTCCGATGCCCCGAGCTTTGCACCCATGGAGCGCGCCACAGGACAGAAATGCCCGCCCGCACCGATGACCAGCGGGGTCGAAATGGTGCCATTGACGATCCACCCTGTGCCGTCCCGCTGCAGGGATTTGAGCGCTTCACCCTGACGCAGGCGCGCTCCCGAACGTTGCAGCAGATAGTTGTCCAGCTCGCAGCGGCGTATGCCGTAACTGACCGTGGCCGGATACTTGGTCTCCACATCGTTGCCATCGATCAGGCCGGTACGGAACGCGGTGATCGGTTGCATCACGTGCTGCCGTGCGTAATCCTCGTGGTCGAGTTGCAGCGCTTTGGTCACCGCCGGGGTGATCCATCCGGCGCAGACCTTGTCGCGCGGGAAGGTCGATTTGTCCATTACCATCACATCCAGCCCGCGGCTTTTCAGTTGCCATGCGCAACTCGAACCCGCGGGGCCGCCCCCGATGATCAGCGCGTCACAGCTTTCCACCGAATGCCTCCTGCTTGGGTTCGTAAAGATATTGCCGGGTCCACGGGATATGGTTGTTGTCGGCGCGGGCGAAGGTCACCTGGAACAGCTGCATGCCGCCCATCTTGAAGGCGGTGTGGGATCCGGCGAGATACAGGCGCCATGAGCGCACAAATTCCGTGTCGAACATTTCCGTCACGCATTCGACATTACTTTCGAAGCGCTGCAACCAGTGTTCCAGGGTCTTGGCATAGTGTAGCCGCAAATTTTCCACATCCATAATCGAGAAGTCGAAAGGCTCGAAGATATCCATCATCTGCCCGAGGCTGGGCGGGCATGCGCCGGGAAAGATGTGCCGCTCGGTCCACGCATCCATCGGGCGCGGGAAATTCAGGCCTATGCTGTGGATCAAGCCGCGCCCGTTGTCCTTCAGGACACGGTTGATGACCGACCCCAGTTCCTGATAATGATCGATTCCCACATGCTCGAGCATGCCGACCGAAACGAAAGCATCAAACTTGCCGATGATGTTCCGGTAATCGTCCTCGATGAACTCGACCTGTCCATCCAGTTCCTCTGCCCGGGCGCGTTGCCGTGCATAGCTGATCTGCTCGCTGGAAATATTGTAGGCACTTACTTTCACGCCGTAGTGTTTAGCCATATGCATGGCCAGGGCTCCCCACCCGCAGCCTGCCTCGACTACATGGTCGCCCGGCTGCAGTCGCAACTTTCGACATACGTGATCCATCTTGGCCAACTGTGCATCTTCGAGGCCGGTGTCCGGCTCGGGAAAATATGCGCAGGTGTACAACATGCGTTCATCCAGCCAGAGCTTGTAAAAATCGTTGCCGATATCGTAGTGGTGGTGGATGTTGCGGCGTGATCCGTTCAGAGTGTTGCGACGCGCGTCATAGAACGGGGACAACAGTTTTTTGCCGATCTTGCCCTGGATTTGCAGAGGGAAGGTGCGATAGACCGCTTCGAGGAATTCCAGCAGGTTGCCCCGGATTTCAATGCGCTGTGCCGAGTACATTTCACCAAAGTAAAGTTCGGCATCTGCAATGAGCTTCAACAGTGCGCCGCGGTCGCGTATGTGTACCTGCGCAACCTCGTTGCCATTGTGATTCGAGATTGTCTGCCCATTCCACAATACCAGCTGAACGGGCGGATCGCCGATGGCGCGGAGCATATTCGTCAGTAGCAGCTTGTCCGGGGCAAAAAAAATGTCGCCAAATGTCCGGCGCGGTTCTTTTGCCTCTGTCGGGAAATCTATGCTGCCGCTTTTTGCTTTGCCTGATGAACCGGTTTCCACTTGCCTCATGCTTATGCTCCTCGAAGTCACGTCATTTATAACGACATCAAATCTTGTTGCGATGACACGATAGCACAATTTGGAAAGTAGCCGGCTCAGGCCGTTAAGTCCGAAAGCTCCCGGCGCAGAAAATTTTAACGGAATAGAGGACTTGTTCTCATTACATTGTGCCCAGGTCGAATTCGACTTCCTGTAACCACGGGAAGTTCCGTAATCAATAAGTTGCCGAAAAGGAGGGGCGCAGAAATAAAAAAGGCCTGCATCTCTGCAGACCTTCTATAAATTAACCTTGGAAATTTGGTCTTTAATTATCAATAGCCTGCAACACTCGCCACCTCTGTCTTATAGTCTCATAAAGCCAAAAACAGTAGTAATTCATGCTAGAACAGCTACATTTTAGCTACGCATCTTTCTTGCTGCTAATTCACCTGATCGTATGCTGCGATATTTCCCATGTACTTATCTTGATGCACAGATTAGCGAGTCAGGCTAAGGTTATCTGTACCATTTGAGGCAGCACATGCGACAGTGCTGATGCAACTCCCAGTGAACGTACCGCCATTCACTAAGGCAGTTAATACATCCTTTTGCCCGCTTGTTGGACTCGAGTGGATATTGACACTGATATAGTAAGAGATGGTCACTGGCGGATAAGTGGTGCTGGTTGCGGCAACCCCTGATGACGCTACTGTATTAACGGTTGTCGTGCATGTGGAGCTTTGTGTAGTCGATCCTGTGTCATTATTAATCACTAATACGGCAGGTGGGGTGTTGCATAGAACAGTTTGGGTGCTTGTAAATGAAGAAGTAATGCTAGCAGTGGGTAAAACCGCGTTCCAAGTGCCATCGTACGGCTGGGAATTATCGCCGCCACAAGCAGATAGAAGTAGAGGAACCATGAATGCCGCAAGCAGAGCGGCTGCTATTTTAGATTGCATTTTTTGTTCCCCTAAAAAGTAGTCAGGAAATTTCCCTGCAAAATTTTAATCAAGTCACTTGATCCCTGAAAATCATTACGGAGTATATTGGAATTCGAAATTACAGCAAATTTTTATTCTTTTCAATACTAAAGGTCAGCTTCGGTTCGCAGGCCAGAAATAAAAAAGGCCTGCATCTCTGCAGACCTTCTATAAATTAACCAGAAACCACCTGGTTAATTTTGCTTGCTATCGCAAGCGGAATCATTAACCAAACCACCTGATTAATTTTGCGAGCTACCGCTCGCGAAATCTGGTGGCCCGGGGCGGAATCGAACCACCGACACAAGGATTTTCAATCCTCTGCTCTACCGACTGAGCTACCAGGCCATTTGCTACAAATCCGGTTTTACCAGGAATTTCTGGCAAATCAGGAAGCCGCGCATTATACCGATACGGCGCCAAATAACAAACCCCGCCGAAGCGGGGTTTGTCGTATTACGGAATAAACAGCAATTACATCATGCCGCCCATGCCGCCCATACCACCCATGTCACCACCGCCCATACCGCCTGCGGCTGGCTTGTCTTCCGGCATTTCAGCCACCATGCAAGCAGTGGTCAGCATCAAGCCGGCGATAGAGGCCGCATTTTGCAATGCGACGCGGGTCACCTTGGTCGGGTCAACCACACCCATGTCCAACATGTCGCCGTATTCGCTGGAAGCGGCGTTGTAACCGAAGCTGCCTTTGCCTTCCAGCACTTTGTTTACCACCACCGAAGGCTCGTCGCCTGCGTTGGATACGATGGCACGCAACGGTGATTCCATGGCGCGCAACACGATGGTGATGCCTGCGTCCTGATCGTGGTTGTCGCCCTTGAGTTTGCCCACAGCAACCTTGGCGCGCAGCAATGCCACGCCGCCGCCGGGAACGATGCCTTCTTCAACCGCAGCGCGGGTTGCATGCAACGCGTCTTCAACACGTGCTTTCTTTTCTTTCATTTCCACTTCGGTTGCCGCGCCGACTTTGATCACTGCAACACCGCCGGCCAGCTTGGCTTTGCGTTCCTGCAGTTTTTCCTTGTCGTAGTCGCTGGTGGATTCTTCAGCTTGCTTGTTGATCTGGCTGATACGACCCTTGATCGCGTCTTCCTTGCCGGCACCGTCGATGATGATGGTGTTGTCTTTGCCGACTTCGACGCGCTTGGCTTGACCCAATTCTTCCAGGGTGGCTTTTTCCAGAGTCAGGCCGACTTCTTCGGCGATCACGGTGCCGCCGGTCAGGATAGCGATATCTTCCAGCATGGCTTTGCGACGGTCGCCGAATCCCGGAGCCTTGACGGCAACCGTTTTCAGAATTCCGCGAATATTGTTCACAACCAGTGTTGCCAGCGCTTCACCGTCAACGTCTTCTGCGATGATCAACAGCGGCCGGCCGGCTTTGGCAACCTGTTCCAGTACAGGGAGCAGGTCACGGATGTTGGAAACTTTCTTGTCGTGCAGCAGGATGTAGGGGTTTTCCATCAATGCCAACTGCCGGTCATGATTGTTGATGAAGTAGGGCGACAGGTAACCGCGATCAAACTGCATACCTTCAACGATATCCAGTTCGTCTTCCAGGCCTTGGCCATCTTCAATCGTGATCACGCCTTCCTTGCCGACTTTTTCCATGGCTGAAGCGATCTTCTCGCCGATCACGGTATCAGAGTTTGCGGAAATGCTGCCAACCTGGGCGATTTCCTTGCTGGTGGTGCAGGGCTTGGAAATCTTCTTCAGTTCGGTAACGGCTGCAAGGACCGCCTGGTCGATGCCGCGTTTCAGGTCCATCGGGTTCATGCCGGCTGCGACGAACTTCATGCCTTCCATAACGATGGATTGCGCCAGTACGGTCGCGGTGGTGGTGCCATCGCCTGCGACATCAGATGTCTTGGAAGCAACTTCCTTGACCATTTGTGCGCCCATGTTCTCGAACTTGTCTTTCAATTCGATTTCTTTGGCGACGGAGACACCGTCCTTGGTGATGGTGGGGGATCCGTATGAACGATCCAGAACGACGTTACGGCCTTTGGGGCCCAGGGTGACCTTGACTGCATCGGCCAGAATGTTCACGCCGATTACCATTTTTGCACGAGCGGCGTCGTGGAATTTTACGTCTTTTGCTGCCATGATTTATTCTCCTGATAATCTAAAATATTTTGCCAAGTTCAAAGCTAAGGTGAGGCAAGGCGGCAACAAACTCGTGGCGAAGACAGTGCCTAAAGCACGGTCAGGAACGAGCGAGGATGCCAACGCAGCATCACCGACGATTTGAACTTGGATTAGGCTTCAACCACGCCGATGATGTCATCTTCGCGCATCGTCATGTATTCCTGGCCGTCCATTTTGAAAGCCTGGCCGGCGTATTTTCCGAACAGAACACGGTCACCTACCTTGACGCTCATTGCCTGCAATTTGCCGTCGTCGCCAACTTTGCCTTTGCCCACCGCGATGATTTCGCCTTGATCCGGCTTTTCAGTTGCGGCATCCGGAATCACGATTCCAGAGGCGGTCTTGCGTTCTTCTTCCATGCGTTTAACGATTACGCGATCGCTCAAAGGACGAACTTTCATATTGATGTCTCCTAAAACAAAGGGTTAAAAAATTGCGAAAGCGAAGTTTAGCACTCTCTACTCTCGAGTGCCAATAATAGGGGCGACCCCGCCCGATTTCAAGGGCGGGGCGGATGTTTATTTTTGCGGGGGGAGGGCAATCTTGTTGTCGGTGCTGAACTGATAGTCTTTGAATATATGTTCAGTGGACAGGATTTGATAAGTGCCATCGGCATTACGGTGCGTCGTATCCTTGAGGCGGTAGGTGTAATGACCGCAGGTCCAGCAATCGTAGTTACGCATGTGGGTGCACAGACAAGTCTTGTCCTTGACGGAAATCTTCTTGGCATCGGGATGCAGCGCCACTTCGCGGTTGTAGGCATCGATGTAATCACAATGGCCATTTCCGTCAAGGAGATACCCGTAAGCTTCACAGTTTGGGCGTATGCCGGCCCCGATCGCCGGACAGCTTTTGATCATGCGCATCGGATAGCCGGTCGGCGAGATCATGTTTACTTCGATATCGTCCTCGTCAGCCTTGAAATATTCCTGCTGGATCTTTTCCGGAATGCCGCATTCCCTGGAAACGGTGAAACGGGTCGCCACCTGTACTGCAGCACAGCCCTTTTCCAGGAAACCGACCGCATCGCTGCCTGTAAAAACCCCGCCCGCCGCAATCACGGGAATATCGAGTTGTTCGGTTTTCAGGTGGGCAACGATCTCCGCCACGATGGTGTGCAGATCATATTGCGCCCAATCAAGACCGAAGCCCAGGTGCCCACCGGCCAGCGGACCTTCCACCACGATGTAATCGGGCAGGCGATTGAGCCTGGCTGTCTTGCGCATGAACAATTGCAGGGCGCGCAGCGAGGAAACGATGATGCCCAGCTTGGCATCGCGAAAACGCGGGTTGTCTTCCATCAATGCGAACGATCCGAGATGCAGTCCGGCGCTCAGCGTGATGCCGTCGATCCCGGCGTCCAGTGCGCCGCACAGCCGCACGCGCAAGGTTTCGCGCGGTGCATTCATGGTCAGTTTTTCCATGCAGTTGACGAAAATCATGCCGTCACCGCGCTTGGCCTCCATGGTCTTGCCGACATGCAAGCGGGTCGATTCGGCCACTTGTCCCAGGTCGAATTTCACGATCGCCTTGCTGGTTTCCTTGACGTTGAGCTTGTACTGCTTTTGTTTGTGGCTGACGAATTTTGTCTTGTCGAGACGATCCGTGACGGTGGGCAGCATCGCGTCGGAAATATGCCCGATCCCGCCCAGCCGGGCAGCTTCCCAAGCCAGTTCACGACTGGAAATGTCCACGCCCATACCGCCGATTATGATCGGCACCAGCTCGCGTTTGCCAAAGCGCAAACGGAAATCATCAACTCGTTTCATTAACTGCCTTCCTCCGGCCGCCCCCCGTTGGTTAGCAAAGAGACGGTATATATTCTGTGTAACAACATGTAGATTGCGAAGAATGCCACAAACGCCGAGATACTGAAAGCGAAGCAAGCTCTGCGGTAAGGGTAAAAACCGTCAAACTACTTGCCCAACAAGTCTCCCAGTGCCTCCGCAAGTTTTGCAAAAGCAAAGCGATAACCCGCAGATTCGATTTTCCGTGGAAACACTTTTTGCCCTTCCAGCAGCAGGCAGGCGCGTTCTCCCATGACCGGCTTCAGAAACAGGGCCGGCATGATGAACGGAGCGGGGCGATGCAATACCTTCGCCAGGGTTGCGGTGAACTCCCGGTTGGTTACAGGCTGTGGGGCGGTCATATTGTATGGCCCGTTGGCGTGTTCATTGCGCAACAAACCGAGCAGCGTCACCACATAATCGTCGATATGTATCCAGCTCATCCACTGCTGCCCGTCGCCCAGACGCGCGCCCAGTCCCAGGCTGAAGGGGAGCCGCATGCGCCCCAGCAGACCACCTTGACGACTCAGCACGATGCCGGTGCGCAGAAGGCATACGCGCACACCCGAGGCTTCAGCGACGAGCGCGGCAGCTTCCCATGCATTGCATAATCGGGCGGGAAAATCTTCGCCGGGTTCGGCCGTTTCATCCAGTTCGGCATCGCCGCGGTTGCCGTAATAACCCACCGCAGAACCGCTCAGCAACACATTGGGTTTGCGCTGTGCTGCGGCGATGCGTTGTACCAGTTTTTCTGTCAGGGTGATCCGGCTATCCCACAGTGCCTGTTTGCGCTGTTCGGTCCAGCGTGCATCGATGATCGGTTCACCGGCCAGGTTGATGACCGCATCGAAACTCCGCTCGGGCTGCCAATCGTCAAGGCTGGCCATCGCCCGCACACCGGCGCCGCATTTTGCCTGAACAGTATCCGGATTGCGGCTCAGCACCGTCAACTCGTGTCTATCCGCCAGCAGCGCCGTGCAAAGCTGCCGTCCGATCAAACCCGTGCCGCCGGTGATGAGAATATGCACTTTAATTTATGTCTGGAATCAGGAACGATTGCAGGCTAGCCAAACTTCGCGCTGCGCGCAAGCTGCAAAAAACGCTATGATTCCACGCATGACAAATCAACCGCAAAGCAATACCGATCTTCTTGCCCGCAGCCTCTCGGCGGTGTGGCACCCCTGTTCGCAGATGAAGCACTATGAGCATTTCCCGTTGATGCCCATCGCGCGCGGCAGCGGGGCCTGGCTGTATGACTACGACAAAAAACGCTATCTGGATGCGGTCAGTTCCTGGTGGGTGAATCTGTTCGGACATGCCAATCCGCGCATCAATGCCGCGTTGCGTGATCAATTGGAAACACTGGAACACGTGATGCTGGCGGGATTCACCCACGAACCGGTGGTACAACTGTCGGAACGATTGAGGGAGCTGGCGCCCGCCGGCCTTGGACATTGCTTCTATGCATCCGACGGCGCATCGGCCACGGAAATTGCACTCAAGATGAGCGCGCATTACTGGCGCAACAGCGGCAAGCCGGACAAGACGCAATTCATCAGCCTGGAAAACAGTTACCACGGCGAAACGCTGGGGGCCTTGTCGGTGACCGATGTTGCGCTGTTCCGTACTGCATACGGCGCGCTGGTTCGACAGCAGGCCACGGTGCCCAGTCCGGACTGGCGAAAAGCCGTCGCGGGAGAACGTGCGGAAGATTACGCACTGCGTTGCGCGAATGCGCTGGAGCAATATTTGCAGCAGCATCATGCGCAATTGGCCGCTTTCATCATCGAGCCGCTGGTGCAGGGCGCGGCAGGCATGGCGATGTATCACCCGGTCTATTTGCGGCGTGCGCGGCAGCTTTGTACGCAATACGGAGTGCATTTGATCGCGGACGAAATTGCCGTGGGTATGGGGCGAACCGGGACGATGTTCGCCTGCGAGCAGGCGCCGGCGCAAAACGATTCGACGACTTCACCTTCAACGACATCAGAAGGGGGTAAGGGGATTACTCCGGATTTCCTGTGTCTGTCGAAAGGCATCACCGGCGGGTATCTGCCGCTGTCGGTGGTGATGACGAGCGACGAAATTTACCGGGCATTTTATGGCGACGAAATGTCCAGCGGATTCCTGCATTCGCATTCATATACCGGCAATCCGCTGGCCTGCCGCGCGGCGCTGGCCACCCTGGATATATTTGCCAAGGATGATGTGCTCGCCGTGAATCGTGGCAAGGCGGCATATCTGAACGGGATAGCGGCACCTTTGCGTGAACACCGCGCGGTGCGCAACTGGCGCAATACCGGCATGATCTGGGCCTTCGAGGTGGAAACGCCGCATCGCGATTTTTCCCGATGCTGTTTCGCGCTTGCACTGGAAAATCAGTTGCTGTTGCGCCCGGTGGGTAACACGATTTATTTCATGCCGCCGTATATAATCGACGAACCGGAGATGGACTGGCTGGTCAATCGCACCTTGCACATCGTCGACGAATTGAGTTAATTACCATGCGAAATTTTTTGTTCATGTTGTCCCTGCTCTGTCTGGTCACGACACTGGCGGTTGCTTCCACCTTGCCCGAGTCGGTCAGCGCAGCTCTCAAACACGCGCATATCCCGCTGTCCAGCGTCAGTGTCGTGGTGCAGCAGACGGGCGCACCCGAGCCTCTCGTCAGTCTGAACGCCGACCGGGCGATCAACCCGGCATCCACGATGAAGTTGCTCACCACGATTGCCTCGCTCGAGACGCTGGGCCCCGCGTATCGCTGGAAGACCGAGGCGTATCTCGACGGCAAACTGGAAAACGGCGTGTTGCAGGGCGATCTGGTGTTCAAGGGTTATGGCGACCCGAAACTGACGGTTGAGCAATTCTGGATGTGGCTGCACGAATTGCGCCAGCGCGGGCTGCGCGAGATTCGTGGTGACATTGTGCTGGACCATAGCTTTTTTAGCGTGATCAAGCAGGATCCGGCGCAATTCGACCATGATCCCACCCGTGCCTACAACGTCGGCCCCGACGCGCTGCTGCTCAACTTCAATGCGCTGCACCTGCAACTGATTCCCGACGGTCATGCAACCACAGCGCTGCTGGAACCCGATCTGGCGGGCTATACAGTGGTCAATCGAGTTACCACCTCATCGCGACTGCATTGCGGCGGCAGGGATGACTACAAGGCGCATCTGGATGGTCACAACATCGTGCTGGAAGGAAAGATTCCGGCCGGCTGCGGAGAGACAAACGATTATTTTTCGCTGCTGCCGCAAAATGAATACTTCTTTGCGGTGTTCGGCGCATTGTGGAAGGAACTCGGCGGGACAGTGCAGGGTAGGCTGCGTGAAGGGATTGCACCTGCCGGACAAGCTCCTTTCGCCCGCTATGTTTCACCACCGTTGGCTGAAGTGATACGCGACATCAACAAGTTCAGCAATAACACGATGGCGCGGCAATTGTTTCTGACTCTGGGAATGGTCGGCCAGGAAAAAGGCAACGTGGGCGGCGCGTTGACTGCCGACAGCAAAAACAGCCGTGACAAATTTTCAGTCCCCCAGGCTTTCAGCGAAGAATCGCTTCAGGCAAGGCAGGAGGGCGGGGACGCAGTGGGTTCTGAACTAGCAATCGCATCGCCGTCAGCTTCGCCTCCGGACGGTCTTGGCGCAGGCGTCGATCCACCCGCAGCACCCGCAAGGGGTACACCAAAGGCAGGCAATCTGTTATCGAGCAAGCTCGATACAGAATTGACACCGCCGGTGGGTACCCCGCCGCTAACCCCCGTAAAGGGGACGCCGCCTGACACTCGCCCTGCGGACGGTCTTGGCGCAGGCGTCGACCCTCCCGCAGCCAGCATCGCCCGCAGCATTGCGGTGACGCAACAGTGGCTGGCTACGCAACATTTAAGTTTTCCGGAACTGATTGTCGAAAATGGCGCCGGCTTGTCACGCAAGGCACGCATCAGCGCCCTGCATATTGCCGAGTTGTTGCAGCGGGTCATGAACAGCCCGTTCCACGCCGAACTGGAAGCCTCATTGCCGATACTGGGTATGGACGGTACGGTGAAAAAACGTTTCAGGGATAGCGATATGGCAGGATATGCGCATCTCAAGACCGGCACGCTGGATGGCGTGAAATCCATCGCGGGCTACGTGAAAGCACGCAACGGAAAGCAATGGGTCGTGGTGTTTATCGTCAATAACCGTAATGCCGCTTTGGCAGAAGCCGCTCAAAACGCGCTGATCGAGTGGTTGCAAAAGGATGCCGGATGAGTTTGATCGCACGAGTCACACTTACGCCTGTTTTATTTTAAGGCTCTTCGCGTAAGAGTGTGGGTAAAAATGGCATTAAAATCACAATTTCGGGAGCATGGATGTGAGAATTTTCAGCCGCAGATATTCCTCGTCGC
>JBBRFZ010000071.1:0-13603 GCA_038241165.1 Burkholderiales bacterium
GGTGGTGCTCGCGACAGCCGCTACCATCATTGCCTCACAAGCGGTTATATCCGGTGCCTTTTCTGTTGCGAATCAATCCGTGCAAATGGGGTTCCTCCCCAGAATTGAGATTCGTCAGACTTCCGACAGGGCACAGGGGCAAATTTACGTGCCATTCACCAACTGGATCCTTTATCTTGCGGTGATCTTTCTGGTATTTGCTTTTCAAAGTTCCAGTAATCTGGCTGCGGCTTACGGCATCGCCGTCACCGGTACCATGACTATCACCACGATGCTGATAGGGTTCGTGATTGTGCTGTTGTGGCGCTGGCCATGGGTGATCGCCATACCGGTCATCACGGTGCTGCTGATCGTGGATTTGACCTACTTTGCGGCAAACACCCTCAAGATTTTCCAGGGTGGCTGGTTCCCGCTGGGCGTCGCGCTGGTATCCTTTACCGTGCTCACCACATGGAAACGCGGCCGGAAATTGGTATTCGATGAAACCACGCGCCTCACCGTTCCGTTGCAGGCAATCATCGACGGCGTTGATGACATGCCAAGGGTGAGCGGTACGGCGGTATTCCTGATCCCCGAGGGCGACGGAGCGCCGTCTGCGATGCTGCACAACCTGAAGCATAACCATGTGCTGCACGAACGCAACGTATTGCTGACCGTGGTGGTTGAAGACAAGCCTTATGTCACCAGAGGCAACCGTTTCCTGATCAGTGATCTGGGCAGGAATTTTTATCGCGTGAAATTATTCTACGGGTTCATGCAAACCCCGGATATTCCGTTTGCGCTGGAATTGTGCGGCTCACAAATGCCTCCCTTCGACATGATGACCACTTCATTTTTCGTTTCACGGGCCCTGATCGTTTCCAGCTCGAAACCGGGAATGGCCAAATGGCGCGAACGGCTGTTCGTGGCATTGTCGAAAAACGCGATGAACGCAACGGACTTCTTCAGGATCCCGGCCAACCGGGTCATTGAAATGGGTACACGAATAGAGATTTGATTTCGGGGCCAGTGTCTGTTCGCGGTTAAAAATTGTCCCTGTGCCCTGCGATTTCTAACCTTAAGAAATCAACGCTTATAACTGTCATTTCGGAATATTCATATGCCGCGAACGAGGTTGAAGCAGCATATGAATCAGAGGATAATCCGCGCCTGAATAAATTAAGGTCTTGCAATGAAAGAATATCTGCTGATTTTGATCAGCGCGGTGTTTGTGAACAACATCGTTATGGTCAAGATTCTCGGGTTGTGTCCGTTCATGGGGGTTTCCAGAAAACTGGAGGCCGCCATCGGCATGGGTGCAGCCACCACTTTCGTGTTGACCCTGGCCTCGGGTTCGAGTTACCTGATCAACCACTATCTGCTTGGCCCTGAACTTTCTTACCTGACCACGCTGTCGTTCATCGTGGTGATCGCCGGTATCGTGCAATTCACCGAGATGGTGGTGCAGAAAACCAGTCCGGTTCTGCATCAGGTTCTGGGTATCTATCTGCCGTTGATCACCACCAACTGTGCCGTGCTCGGTATTCCGTTGCTGAATGTGCAGGCAAAACACAATTTCATGGAATCCATTTTCTTCGGGTTGGGCGGTGCGCTGGGCTTTACGCTGGTGATGGTCTTGTTTGCCGCGATGCGCGAACGCTTGGAAGGTGCGGATGTTCCGGCGATCTTCAAGGGCTCGGCGATCGCAATGGTGACCGCGGGTCTGATGAGTCTGTCTTTCATGGGGTTCTCCGGACTGGTCAAGTAATGAGCATCTCTATAAATTCATTTTCCACGCGAATCCACCCGCAAGGGGCAGGCCGTCGGGTACCCCACTGCTACGCAGCGACCCTATCGCTCGCTGCGTCGCGTGCTCGCTCACTTCTGTGCGTAGCGGTCGTAGCTTCAGCTACGGGAAGGAACCGCACGGCCTACCCCTCGCGGGTGTGCCTATCTATCTGATATGTCGCGTCGTTCGCTGATGAAACTACTAGCCATTCGACCAAGCCCGCAAGCGGGCAAGTCGCTGGTTATGTGCGGCTCCTTGCGGTGCCCGCGCGACACGGTGTGGCGCAACCCTCCGGTGCGGGAGCGCGGAGCAGCAGGCCTGCCTGCCCCAAATGCTTCGCATCGCCGTGTCCGGCCTGCCATCACGGAAAAGCAAATTTCTAGAGCCGCCCAAATGGAAAGCGCCAAGTGCTGAGTGCGTTGCTGGTGATGGCAGCCATCGCCATCGTGCTGGGCGCGGTGCTGGGATTTGCCGCAATCAAATTCCACACTGAAGGCAATCCGCTGGTGGACAAGATCGATGCGGTGCTGCCGCAAACGCAGTGCGGACAATGCAGCTACCCCGGCTGCAAACCCTATGCGACAGCCATCGCGGCGGGGGAAGCCGACATCAATCGCTGCCCGCCGGGCGGCGAGGAAGGCATACAGAAACTTGCCGATCTGCTCGGTGTGGAATTCAAACCCTTCGGCAGCGACACGGCCGCGCCCAAACCAAAATCGGTCGCCTACATCGACGAAAGCACGTGCATAGGCTGCACATTGTGCATCCAGGCCTGCCCGGTGGATGCCATCGCCGGCGCAGCCAAGCAGATGCACACCATCATCGCCGTCGAATGCACCGGCTGTGAGTTATGTGTCGCGCCTTGCCCGGTGGACTGCATCAGCATGCCGGTTATCGAGGAAAAGATCAGCAACTGGAAATGGAAATATCCGCTGTATGCATTGAATGCCGCCCAAACAACAGACCAGACAACAGACCAGACAACAGCGACAGGGGCGGTGCGTTGAGAAAGCTCTATCGCTTCCACGGTGGCATCCATCCGCCCAGCAACAAGATGCAGTCAACCCGGAACGGCATCGCGCGCGCGCCGCTGCCTGCGAAACTGATTGTTCCGCTACAACAGCATGCCGGAGAAGCCGCAAAGCCGGTAGTGCAGGCAGGCGATCATGTGCTGAAAGGCCAGCTTATCGGCATGCCGGACGGGTTTGTTTCGAGCGCAGTGCATGCGCCCACTTCGGGAACTATCGCCGCCATTGACCTGCAACTCATCGCCCATCCGTCCGGCTTGCCTAACCTTTGCGCCACGCTGATACCGGACGGCAAGGATGAATGGGTGGAGATAAAACCTGTCGATTACCGCAGCCACAGCTCCGACGATTTGCAGCAATTGCTGCGCATGGCCGGAGTGGTGGGTCTGGGCGGAGCGGCATTCCCCAGCGATATCAAATTGCGCACAGGCAAACAAAAAATCACCACGCTGATCCTGAACGGTGCGGAGTGCGAACCCTATATCACCTGTGACGACATGCTGATGCGAGAGCGCGCCGCCGAGATCGTGCAGGGCGCGGAAATTCTGCGCTTCATGCTGGATGCCACCGAGGTATTGATCGGCGTCGAAGACAACAAACCGGAAGCGATTGCCGCGCTGCAGCAGGCTATTTCGGCCGACAGTGCCGTGCTTGAACAAAACAGGCGCCATGAAGTGGTCGCTATCCCGACGATCTATCCGGGCGGCGGCGCGAAACAACTGATCCGTGTAATCACCGGGCTGGAAGTCCCTTCCGGAAAGTTACCCACCGACGTGGGTGTGCAATGCTTTAATGTCGCCACCGCCTGGTCGGTTTATCGTGCGCTGGTGTACGGCGAGCCGCTGTTGTCGCGCGTCATTACCATTACAGGTAACGTCCGCCACGCGCAAAATTATGAGGTGCTGATCGGCACGCCGATAGACGAGCTGGTGGCGTTGAGCGAGGCGTTGCCGGATACCGATCATTACATCATGGGTGGCCCGATGATGGGCATGCCCCTGCCTGCAGTGCATGTCCCCGCGGTGAAAGCCACCAACTGCATCATCGCCGCATCGGCAAAATTATTCCCGCCGCCGCCGCCGGCCATGCCATGCATACGCTGCACGCGCTGTGTCGAAGTGTGCCCGGCGGAGTTGCAACCGCAGGACCTGTACTGGTTTGCGCAGTCCAAAGAGTTTGGCCGGGCGCAGGTATTCAGCCTGTTCGACTGCATCGAATGTGGCGCATGCAGCTATGTCTGTCCCAGTCACATTCCTCTGGTACAGTATTACCGTTTTTCCAAGAGCGAGATTCGTGCGCGCGAGCACGACAAGCAGCTCGCGGACCAGGCCAGGGAGCGCCACGAATTTCGCGAACACCGCATAGAGCGCGAGAAGCGGGAAAAGGCGGACAAACTGGCTGCCAGGGAAAAAGCCACACAAACCGCCAAACTTGCCAGCAGCCAGCCATCGGCAACACAACCAACCGAACTGGAGGCGAGCCGTGCACATATCCGTGAAGTGGCTCAATCCGGTACAGAACCGAACGCAACGGAAATCGACATTCCATGATCTACTCTCCATTCATCAGCAAACCGGACAGTGTCGCGCGGATCATGCTGCGGGTTCTGCTGGCGCTGGTTCCCGGCATTGCGCTGTACGTGTGGTATTTCGGCCCGGCGATCCTGGTTTCGATCACGCTGGCCAGCCTTACAGCACTGGGCACCGAGGCCCTCATGCTCAGGTTGCGCGACCGGCCTGTCGCGCCTTTCCTCAGGGACAACAGTGCGCTACTCACGGCCTGGCTGCTGGCGCTATCCATTCCGCCGCTGGCCCCATGGTGGCTGGTAGTGGTCGGCACGGCCTTCGCCATCGCGATCGCCAAACACCTATACGGCGGGCTGGGCAACAACCTGTTCAATCCGGCGATGGTCGGTTACGCGGTCCTGATCATTTCGTTTCCGGCACAGATGACCCATTGGATTGCTCCGCACGGGCTGGGGCAGATCGAACTGGGCTTTTTCGACCAGCTGGAATATATTTTCCTCGGTGTGCTGCCTCACCAGACAACCCTGGATGCCGTTACCATGGCCACGCCGCTGGACACACTGAAGACGCATCTGCACCTCGGCCAGCCGGTCCGGCAGATACTCGACATGCCGATCTATGGCCGGTTCGGGGGGCACGGCGGCGAAATGGTGGCTTGGGGATTCCTGTTCGGCGGGCTGTATCTGCTCGCCGCACGCATCATCAGTTGGCACATCCCGGTTGCCTATCTGGGCACTCTGTTCGTCGTCGCCGGGATTTTTCATCTGGTTGATCAGGCTCACTACGTCGCGCCATTGTTCCATTGGTATTCCGGTGCGGCGATACTGGGCGCATTCTTCATACTCACTGACCCGGTCAGCAGCCCCACCACCAACAAGGGCCGCTTGATCTTTGCCGCGGGTGCGGCCTTGCTCACTTACCTGATCCGGGTGTACGGCGGCTTCCCGGACGGCGTTGCGTTTGCCACGCTGCTGATGAACATCTGCGTGCCGCTGATCGTGTTGTATACCCAGCCGAAAGTATTCGGTAAAAAAGACAGCGGGTTCGGCAAAAAGGACCAGCCATGAGACGCAGTGTGGCAAAAGCTTCCGTGTATACCGCACTCAACCTGCTGTTCTTTGCGGTGGTCGGCACGGCATTGCTTGCGCTGACTTACGATCTGACGCACGATTCGATCGCACGTAGCGAGGAAAATGAAAAACTGAAACTGATCACGCAGATTGCGCTGGCTTCGACATACGACAACGACATCATGAAGGACACCGTGCAACTGACGGCGGATGATCTGCTGGGCAATGATGGCACGACTGTCGCCTACATCGGCCGTCTCAACGGTCAGCCTTCCATCGCGGTGATGCAGATCATCGCCCCGGACGGATATGGAGGTGAGATACATCTGATTATTGCCATCCACCACGATGGTAGAATCGCCGGTGTGCGCGTAGTATCAGACAAGGAAACCCCGGGCCTGGGCGATTACATCGAAATAGCGAAGAACAAATGGATCGCCATCTTCAACGGCACCTCACTGGAAAATCATAAGGAAAGCGACTGGCAAGTCAAAAAGGATGGCGGTACTTTTGACTTTATGGCCGGCGCGACGATCACCCCGCGTGCGGTGATAAAAGCGGTGCACAAGGCGCTGCAGTATTTTGCGCTACATCGCGAAGTGTTGTTCAAACAAAATCCATCAGTCAATACTGATGCTGTAGCGAGCAAAGGAAAAAAGAAATGATCTCTCGGGAATTCAAGGACATCTTTTACAACGGTGTGTGGAAACAAAACACCGGTGTGGTGCAGCTGCTCGGACTATGCCCGTTGCTGGCAATCAGCAGCTCGGTGGTGAATGCGCTTAGTCTGGGCCTTGCTACCATGCTGGTGATGGCTTTGTCCGGCAGCGCGGTGGCCGCGATACGCGAGATCATTCCCAACGAAGTCCGCATCCCGGTGTACGTGCTGATCATCGCGGTGCTGGTCACCATCGTGCAATTCCTGATGAATGCCTATGTACACTCGCTGTATCTGGTGCTGGGCATCTTCATTCCGCTGATTGTCACCAACTGCATCGTGCTGGCGCGTGCCGAAGCCTTCGCCTCCAAAAACGGCATCCGTGCCTCAGCGCTGGACGGCATCGCGATGGGGCTGGGACTGACGGCCGTGCTGACCATCCTTGGCGGCGTCCGTGAAATTCTCGGGCACGGCACGCTGCTGTCCGGCATCGATATGGTGTTCGGCGAAGCGGCGAAATCCATGGTCATCACCGTGGTGCCCGACTATCACGGCTTTCTGCTCGCGATCCTGCCGCCCGGCGCATTCATCACGCTGGGAATGCTGATCGCGGGCAAGAACTGGCTGAACCTGCGCGCCGAACAAAAACTGCATGGCAGCAGCGCGACTATCAGGGTAGTGGAGGGCGGGTGTGCGCCTGCCACACACTGAGCATTTTTATTGCCATCCCTTTTCGCTGGGTATCACTATGACTCTACGCAATCCGTGGTGCCAGCTTCTGAATTCAGCCCCATATGTGCTGCCAGATGACCAGCCGTTTGTTGAGATGTTTAATCGTACAGCTACCGAAGATACGCTCATTCATACGGGACTCTTGCCTGAACCATTTTTTGGGCGCTTCGATGCACCTGTTGTCGTTCTCCTTCTCAACCCCGGGTTTAGCGCGGACGATATCCGCTTCCATAAACAGCCAAAATTCAGCTCACGTTTGCGAGCGGCAATCCAGGCCGAAAGCGAATTCCCACCACATTTTCATCTTGACGATGCGGCTGATTGGCCCGGCGGCAGATGGTGGTTGCGCTCAGTTAGGCCACTGATTAAAGAAGTAGGGCTGGACTGTGTTGCCAACAATCTATTGGCCATTGAGTTTTTCCCATATCATTCCAAAAAGTTTCAGCATGGACATCTCAGGCTACCATCTCAGGAGTTCTCGTTTTCTCTTGTTCGTGCCGCCATCAATAGTAAGGCAAAAATTATCTGTGTGCGTGGAGCCAATGTGTGGTTTGGCGCAGTCCCGCAACTGGCGTCGTACAGGTGGCTTTCTCAGGTAATAAACCCAAGAAGTGCGTCGCTATCGGCAAATAACCTTTCCCCATATAAGTCTGTGGTTGCTGCTCTTCGTTGTGTGCAATAAACGGAGTTCTTGTACAAAATGTTTTTCAGACTAACTTCATGAACCCTGCCAAACGCCGCGAAATCTTCACGCGCTTCCGCGCCGCCAATCCGCACCCCACCACCGAGCTGGAATATTCCTCATCGTTCGAGCTGCTGGTCGCGGTGATCCTGTCGGCGCAGGCCACCGATGTCAGCGTGAATGCCGCGACGCGGCATCTGTTCCCGGTCGCGAACACGCCGCAGGCGTTGCTCGAACTGGGCGAAGCAAAATTGCGCGAGTATGTGCAGCGTATCGGCCTGTACAAGACCAAAGCCAAGCACATCATTCAAATGTGCAAGCTGCTGATGGAACGGCACGGCGGCCAGGTGCCGAAGACGCGCGAAGAACTGGAAGCGCTGCCCGGCGTGGGACGCAAGACCGCCAATGTGATCCTCAACACCGCATTCGGACAGCCCACCATCGCGGTAGACACGCACATCTTCCGCGTCGCCAACCGTACCGGCATCGCGCCCGGCAAGGATGTGCTGGAGGTGGAAAAGAAACTGCTCAAGTTCGTGCCGGATGAATTCAAACACGATGCGCACCATTGGCTGATATTGCACGGCCGCTATGTTTGCCAGGCGCGCAAGCCGAAATGTGGCGCGTGTATCATTGAAGACCTGTGCGAATATAAGGGGAAGGTCTGATGCATGGTAATCATCCGTCATTCCCGCGCAGGCGGGAATCCAGCAATTTAACAATACTGCGTAGCAGTCAAAGCCAGTGTTGTCCCGCTACGCGGAACTGTGCAATTAACTGGATTCCCGCCTGCGCGGGAATGACAGTGGAAAGTAATCGAATCAGGAGAAGCTATTTTGCTGTTCAACCCCTCACGCGACGAAGCGCGTAACTTTTTATTCGAATCCTGGCGCAAACACCGGGCCAGGGAATTGCTCACACCGCTGGAAGACCTCGCCGCACAGCTTATCGCCAAGCATCCAGAGTACTTCGCCGTGCTGGAAGATCCCGAACGCCATCAGGATCAGGACTATCTGCCGGAACAGGGCGCGACCAATCCATTCCTGCACCTGATGATGCACCTGACCATCGAGGAGCAGATCTCCATCGACCAGCCGGCGGGCATACGTGCGCAGTTCGTGCGCCTGACCCACAAGCTGGAATCCGAACACGAAGCGCAACACCGGATGATGGAATGTCTCAGCGAGATGATCTGGCAGGCACAGCGCAATCGCACCCAGCCGGATGCGGCGGTATACTTCGCGTGTCTGGAACAGCAATGAACATGAAAAGACGATGACATGAGATTATCCAAAATCACCACCCGCACCGGCGATAAAGGCAGCACCGGCCTGGCTGACGGCACACGTCTCGGCAAAGACCATGCGCGTATCGCGGTGCTGGGCAGCGTGGACGAACTGAACAGCCAGCTTGGCGTGTTGCTTGCCGAACAACTTGCATCCGACATTCGCGCGGTGTTGCTGCAGATGCAGAATGACCTGTTCGATCTGGGTGGTGCGTTTGCGTTGCCTGACCGGGATGTGTTCGCGGAAGCCAAGATCGCCTGGCTGGATGAACAACTCGCGTATTACAACGCCGACCTTCCGCCGCTGCGCGAATTCATCCTGCCCGGTGGTTCACGCGCGGGTGCGTTGTGTCATGTGGCTCGCACCGTGGCGCGTCGCGCGGAGCGCGATCTGGTGGTGCTTTCCCAAAATGACGCTGTGCCGCAACAGGCGCTGCCCTACCTGAATCGATTGTCGGATCTGCTGTTTGTGCTGAGTCGCTGCATCAATCGTACAGATGCGGTTACTGAAACTTTGTGGCAACGCGATCATTGAGGATAAAACGGGCGAAGATTACCGGACGTTTTCGGGGTAGTGGTAATAGCGGGTATTCAGGTAACGTGCAACCTCGGTTACATCGTCGTCGCTCCACAGCAAACCTGCAACCCTTTGCCAGCGCCGTACTTCGGTGTTCAGGCTGACCCAGTCAGTGGCGAGCTTCTTGTCACGCCAATGAATTTTGGTATTGTGGCAGGCGATGCAATGTGTCGTATACAACAGGTCACCGCGCGGTGTGTCACCCCCAGGCTGGGCGTTTGCGATAGCGGGAATCCAGAAACAGACTGACAATAATGCAAACATCCATCTATTAGTCATTTTGCTCTCCATCGTAATTCGGCTTATTTTCACACCGAGCGTTTTCAGTATAGGCCCCGATCCGGGTTTGAACATCAAACTGAAGGACTTTATCCGGCACCTCCAAGGCGACCTTCCTGCAAATCCTTGATGGCCTGTAATATTTCCTCTTTGGTATTCATCACGAACGGTCCGTGTTGCACGATGGGCTCGCCCAGCGGTTTGCCGGCAACGACAATGGCCTTGGCGGGACCTGGGGAAAGGATCACCAGACCGTCGGCATGGGGCGTGTTGGCGAGTATGCCCATGCGGCTTTCGCCCAGCAGCGTGCCGCCTATCGTGACTTCGCCGCGATAGACAAACACAAAAGCATTATGGGTTGCCGGCAAGGTCGTCGAGAACAGACTGTCTGCCGGCAGGTCGATGTCCAGAAACAGCGGCTCGGTATCTTCGCGGGACATCGCGCCCGCCACGCCGTTGCTGCTTCCCGAGATCACGCGTACGGTCACACCTTCATCGGTGACATATTCCGGGATATCGTCTTTTGGTATGTCGCGATACCAGGCGGGGATCATCTTGCGCTGTGCCGGCAGATTCAGCCACAGTTGGAAGCCTTCCATGACACCGTTTTCCTGTTCCGGCATTTCGGAATGGATGATGCCCCGGCCGGCGGTCATCCATTGCACGCCGCCATTCTGCAGCAGTCCTTCATGGCCGGCATTGTCCAGGTGGCGCATCCGCCCGGCGATCATATAGGTGATAGTCTCGAAACCGCGGTGCGGGTGGTCGGGAAATCCTGCGATGTAATCATCCGGATCGTCACTGCGAAAGTTGTCGAGCATCAGGAACGGGTCCAGCCGTTGCTGCAGGTTTTGCGTGAGCACGCGTGTCAGTTCGACACCGGCACCATCGCTGGTTTTTATGCCCGTTACGATGCGTTCTATCGTCCGGGGTTGAATGACGGCATCAAGTTGGGCTGCTTGTTTCATGGTTGTCTTCCTTAAAGGTCATATGGCCATTGAAGATTCGGATGATTCAGTACGGAAATATCAGTCCAATATCGGAATTTCAGCAGGGCTGGTGTAACTTTCAGGTCATTGCATCGTTCCGGATTTCATTATCATGGTGAGTCCGCGCCAATGCAATTACAGACAGATTTGGTTCATGTTTCAACGGTGCTACAATTTCGTCCCGATTTATTCACAAGGAGAACCGACATGCGTCGCATACTGTTCGCTGTTGCTTTGGCTGGTTTATCGACTTTGACTTACGCCGTCGGCTTCAAGCTTTCCAGTCCGGAAATAAAGGCCAATCACATGATACCCCAGCGCTTCGAATTCAATGGTTTCGGCTGTTCCGGGGAGAACAAATCGCCGACGCTGAAATGGAGCGGTGCGCCCAAGAGCACCAAGAGCTTCGCCGTGACGGTTTACGATCCCGATGCGCCTACCGGTTCGGGGTGGTGGCACTGGGTAGTCATCAATATCCCGGCTGATGTCCATAAACTGGCCGCGAATGCCGGTGCACTCAACAGTGCGACCCTGCCCCAGGGCGCAGTACAGGGCCGTACCGACTATGGCGTGGCTGCCTTTGGCGGTACCTGCCCGCCGAAAGGTGACAAGCCACATCGCTATATCTTTACCGTGTACGCGCTCAAGACCGACAAGATCGATGTCCCCGCCGACGCCACCGCCGCGCTGACCGGCTATATGATCCATGGAAATATGTTGGGCAAAGCTAGTTTCACTGCAAAATACGGGCGCACCAAATAGCGGGAGCTTATGGGGCGGGACATTTTCCGGCTTCATGGAAAGATTTTAAACCGCACCGACTGGTGCTAGACTATGAATTGCTGCATTTGCAGTAATAACAACAAAGGAAAAAAAATGAACAGAAAAGAACTGATAGATGCATTGTCTGACAAGACAGGCAGTTCCAAAGCCGACGCTGACCGCAATATTTCGGCTCTGATCGAAATCGTCACCAGCACGCTGAAAAAAGGTGACAATGTCGCTCTGGTCGGTTTCGGTACATTCGAGGTACGCAAGCGTGCAGCACGCGCCGGCCGCAACCCCAGCACCGGTGAAGCAATCAAGATCAAAGCAGCCAAGGTCCCGGCATTCAAGGCCGGCGCTACGCTGAAAGCAGTGGTGAACGGCACAAAGAAGTAATCACTTGTGACACACCAGCCTTCCACGAGGGCTGGTGGCTGCACCTGACGCGGTCTTCGGCCGCGACTATTCCCTGGAAGCACGCTACTACGCGCAGCTTTATCAGTCGGCCATGTTGCCGGTGATTTTCTCCAATCCCTTCTCTTTCGCCGTCTGGACGGTCCCGGCTGGGGCTAGCCATGCTGAATAATGCCACTGTTGTTCTGCATGGAAGCTTGCACTTATGGTTCTCGGCAGGCTGAGCTAAAACAAACGGTATTATTCCGCTTCTTGATCACTGCCTTCAGATGGTTTTTCAACTGCGGCTGATATATAGGCAGCTTAGACTTTAAAAGCAGGTTGGGCAGCTTATTACCATGTTGATTGCATGGTGATTTACGGCGATTTGATGTTGCGTTTTGGATAGACTGATGGCAATATTTCCGAGCCGCATTGCCAGTTCGATTTCGCCTTGAGTTAAAGTAAATTGGTTATCGAAAGTCGTGTAAAACGACTGCGGTACAAGTATGTTCATTAATAATTTTTCAGGGGGTTTTACTGTGTCGACTTTTTTGGTTCTACCGTTCGTCTTTTCACCATTTATCGTGGTTGGCCTGTTAATTTTGTTCACCGGAAAATCTTAAGCGATAGTTGCATTACCCAGAACGAAATTTCAGGTGATGGCCTGGTTTCTGCCAGGCCTTTTTATTCCTGGTAAATGGAATGGATGCAAGGAAGGCGTGATGGGCCGTTCGCTTCTTCGAGCCGTAGAAAGAAATTATTGCAACTATGCCTGGCTGCACCCCGGTAATGAGGTAAGGGATGCTGCACAGCGTGCAGTAGATAGAAGCTACTGACTCAGTTTTTCCGCAATCGCCCGCTCGGCAGCCGCCCAATGCTCATCCGAGCGGCCCTGAAAGCCATGCTGTTCGGCAATAAAGTAAGCGGCTGTCTCCACCATGCGATAGCGTTCCTCGGGGGTTGGCTGTACTGCTGCCTTGTTTTCGGCGGACGGGGACCTCGTCTTGGTGGTTGCAACCTGTTTCGACGGGGCTTTGGTTTTAGCAGTTGGGGAAGACGCTTTTTTTAAGGCGGGAGATTTGGACTTTCCTGATTCAGAAGCGACGGCTGCAGCCTTTTTTGATGCAACCTTCTTTGCAACGGGTGTTGCCCCAACTTTAACGGCCTTGGGTTTAGTGCTAGTCACTTTCTTTGTAGCGGTTTTTTTCGATTGCACTACCATCTCATCACCTCATTGAAGTTGTCAAAATCAGGAATTCTCGAACTATGTTGTGAGTAATGATATTGATGGAAACCCCGCCAGTCAATAATATGCAACCAATATTTGACGTGGGGTACTCAACGGATTAAGGTTAAATGTACTCTTTACACTTGTAAGTGAAATATTTTTTCGGATATACGGGAAAGATACCCTCTGTGGCAGACGATACAAATCCGGGAAATTCTTCACTATGTGGTACCGTAACCGCCCTGAGCACTGGTGATTACCGTATTCATCCCGGATCAACGCAAAGTGCGCGGCACAATGGGGAAAAGGCGAAGATTTCGTATTCGCGGACTGTGTTCAAAAACTGGCTCCAAGCAATCCGGTTGCGTAAAACCGATATGGAAAGGATGCGATGCTGACGATACTGGTTATCAACTCCAAGGGCGGGTCTGGAAAAACCACCCTGACTACCAATCTTGCCAGTTACTATGCCAGCAAGAAAATCCGGGTAGCGATCATGGATTACGACCCGCAGGGTTCGAGCATACAGTGGCTGCGGTTACGACCGGATGAGGCAGAAAAGATCCACGGAGCCAACGCTGCGCCCGCCAAGGGAGCCACCCCGTTGCGCAGTACGCATG
>JBBRFZ010000072.1:0-13045 GCA_038241165.1 Burkholderiales bacterium
CATGTTCAACACCCTGATCTTTTGTCCCCGGACCAACGGCTGTTTGCTTCTGATGCGCCAGGTTTCACCATGCACCCTCGCCCAGCCATCCTTGCCGTCGAAATCATGCACAACCTCGCCGCTGCTGCGGATCAATTGCTCGCGCCCGCTCACCACCGGCCGCTTCCAGGATTTCAGCGCCATGCCGGCCACGAAGAAGATGAACAGCGCGCTGGAAAGTGCAACCGGCACGATCACGATCCACGGAATACCGAACCCCGGCATGTCGGTATCGATCAGCATCACCGATCCGATCACGAACGCGACCACACCGCCGATGCCGATCACGCCGAAGCTCGGCAAGAACACCTCGGCGATCATGAATGCGATCCCCAGAATGATCAGGCCCAGTCCCGCATAGTTGACCGGCAACATCTGGAACGCAAACATTGCGAGCAGCAGCGAGATCGCGCCGACCACACCCGGCAACACGAATCCGGGGTTGGCGAATTCGAAGAACAGACCGAAAATGCCCGCCAGCATCAACAGGTAGGCGATGCTGGGGTCGGCGATTACGGTCAGCAATCTGCTGCGCCAATCCGGCTCCAGTGTGACGATGCGCGCATCCTTGAGGTTCAGGGTGCGCTCCATGCCCGAAACGTTCACCTTGCGCCCGTCGATTTTCCGCAGCAGGTCGGGCACGTCGCTGGCGATCACATCGATGACCTTGAGTTTCAATGCTTCTTTTGCGGTAATGCTCACCGCCTCACGCACTGCCTGCTCCGCCCATTCGACGTTGCGGCCGCGCATCTGAGCCAGGCTGCGTATATACGCGGAAGCATCATTGATCTGTTTGTGTTGCAGCGTGGATCCGGCAGCCGGCTGCGCATCGCCCGGCGTATTCTGGCCCTTCTGCTTGTCCTTGGGCTTTTCCTGGGGCTTTTCTTGGGGCTTGTCCGGCTGACCTTCCACGCCGCCTATACCAATATTGATCGGCGTGGCAGCACCGAGATTGGTGGCCGGGGCCATTGCAGCGATGTGGCTGGCGTAGAGGATATAAGTACCGGCGCTTGCGGCCCGCGCACCGTCGGGAGCGACGAAGGTGACCACCGGAACCGGCGAGGCAATAATCTGCTTGATGATCTGCCGCATCGCCGTGTCCAGGCCGCCCGGCGTGTCCATCTTCAGCACGACCAATTCAGCATGTTCCCCGGCGGCTGACTTCAGGCCGCGCACCACATAGTCCGCCGTCCCCGGGCTGATCGCGCCGTCCACATTGAGCACTACCACCGGAGCGGACGCTGCCGCGCGGGCCGACCCGGCAATCAATAGCAAGCCGAACAATAAAGCGCGCAAACTGAAAAGACGATCCATGCCAACAACTATAGACGCTTTTATTCCTTGTGCAAGAATTTTTGCAGCACTGAAGTCACCACGATCCGCTCCGAACCGGATGGTTCAGGGTGACTCCCGAATCAGCCGAGCCGGTTATCCGCAGGATGATAGAGCGGGTCTTCCAGCACATTCACTTCGATCATGCCGCGGGCCTTGTCGAGCAGTTCCAGACAGTCCGGGCTCAGGTGGCGCAGATGCAGTTTCTTGCCCAGCCTCGTGTAGCGCTCCGCCAGCAGGTCTATGGCTTCCAGCGCAGAATGATCCTTGACCCTCGCGTTCCTGAAGTCGATCACCACTTCGGCCGGATCGTCCCTGGGCGAGAACGATGCGAGAAAACTCTGCGTCGAGGCAAAGAACAGTGATCCCGACAGGTCATAAACCTTCCAGCCATGTTCCTCGGTTGAGACGCTCACATTGATGTTCTTGGCGTGCTGCCAGGCGAACACCAGCGCCGACATAATTACGCCGATAATCACCGCGATGGCCAGGTCGGTCAGCACCGTGACGATCGCCACCGTCAATCCCACCAATATATCGGCCTGGGGCACCTTGCCGAACAACCGGAAACTGCCCCATTCGAAAGTTTTCTCCGACACCACGAACATCACGCCGATCAGCGCTGCCAATGGGATCATCTCGATCCATGTCGAGGCGAACAGGATGAAGCTCAGCAGGAACAGCGCGGCGGCAATGCCGGAGATGTTCTTCAGCGCACCATTGGTCACGTTGATCATGCTCTGCCCGATCATCGCGCAACCGCCCATGCCGCCGAACAGGCCGGTCGCCACATTGGCGATACCCTGTCCCACACAGGCACGGTTCGGCTTGCCGCGTGTCTGCGTCATGTCGTCGATCAGGTTCAGCGTGAGCAGTGATTCGATCAGGCCGATGCCGGCAAGGATCAGGCTGTAGGGAAAAATGATGCGCAGCGTGTCCCAACTCATCGGTACGCTGGGAATATGAAACACGGGCAGTCCGCCCGCAATGGAAGCCAGATCGCCCACTGTTTTGGTGTGGATACCACCGAAAATGACCAGCACCGATACGACGATGATCGCGGCCAGCGTCGAAGGAATTGCCTTGGTCAGTTTGGGCAGCAGATAGATGATCGCCATGGTCAACGCAACCAGGCCGAGCATCGTGTAAAGCGGAGCGCCGTGCATCCATACCATCGCACCGTCAGCACCGGCGACCTTGAAATGTACCATTTGCGCGAGAAAGATCACGATTGCCAGGCCGTTGACGAATCCCAGCATCACCGGATGCGGCACCATGCGTATGAATTTGCCGAACTTCAGCAGGCCGAATAGTATTTGCAGCACGCCCATCAGCACCACCGTGGCGAACAGGTATTCCGCGCCATGCTGCACCACCAGCGCCACCATCACCACCGCGAGCGATCCTGTCGCACCCGAGATCATGCCCGGGCGCCCGCCGATCAGCGAGGTGATCAGGCTGACCATGAAAGCGGCATACAGCCCAACCAGCGGTGATACATGCGCCACCAGCGCGAAGGCGACGGCTTCCGGAACCAGCGCGAGTGCAACCGTCAGACCGCTCAGTATATTGGTCCGGGTTTCAGCAAAGCCTTTCGGGTTCATGATTTCTCTCAAAATAAATCTGGCCAACCACTCGCGTGGCCTGGCGTCACTCAAACATCGTAACGATGGGGATGGAACGAAACTGCCGGGAAGTGTGAAAAAAAATCTGGTAAGAAAACCGGAAGGGACAAGAAACCTGATTCGGGATTCCGATTGGCCGAGCTGACTTGTGCGGCGCGCATTTTAGCTGGCCGGCGCCATATATTCAAGGATAATTCCCTCGCGTGACTGTTGCGCTTGCAGGCATCAGCGAAGGTTTCACCGAATCGCGATGATCATGTGGTCAGGACGACACTCTTCACCTGCGCATACACTTCCATCCCGACGACCAGCCCGAGGTGATCGCGCGAGCGGCGCGTAATGCGCGACAGCAGCATATGTGCATCGCCCACTTTCATGCGCACAATCACCTTGTCCGTTCCCTCGTCGCGTATTTCGGCAATGCGCGCATTCAGGATGTTGTTGATGCTGGAACCTTGCGGCACCTGCGTGGCAATGCTCACGTCGCGCGCCAGCACCCGCGCACGCAGCCTGCTGCCAAGCGGCTGATCCACACGGCCTACCCACAGGTGGCCGCCGGGGAAGTTCAACTTGCTCAGGTGGTATTTCTCATCATGCTGTGTCACCTCCGCCTCGATCACCGCGCCCGCATCATCCAGATGCGCGATGGGCAGGTCAAGACGTGCGAGGGTCTCGTTGAGCGCGCCGCTGGCGATGACGTTGCCCTGCTCCAGCAGCACCAGATGGTCGGCCAGCCGCGCCACCTCGTCCAGCGCATGGCTGACATAGAGCACCGGGATATTCAGCTCGCGGTGCAGCCGTTCCAGATACGGAAGTATCTCCAGTTTGCTAGCCGTGTCGAGCGCCGAGAGCGGTTCGTCCATCAACAGCAGGCGCGGGCTGGTGAGCAGCGCACGACCGATCGCGACGCGCTGGCGTTCCCCGCCGGAAAGTTTCGCCGGATCGCCGCGTTCGATGAGGTGGTTCAGTCCCAGCCATTCGACCACCTGTTCCAGCTGCACCCTGCGTTCGGATAGTGGAATGCGTTTCAGGCCGTATTCCAGGTTGGCGCGCACCGACATATGAGGGAACAGGCTGGCTTCCTGGAACACGTAACCCAGCGGGCGGCGATGCGTGCTCATAAATTTTGTATCGTCCTGCCACACGTCGCCATTGATAAGCAGCGAACCTGCGGCGCGTTCCAATCCCGCGATGCAGCGCAGCAGCGTGGTTTTGCCCGAACCCGACGGGCCGAACAGCGCGGTCACGCCCCGGTTGGGTGCACTGAAGGAAACATCCAGCGCGAAGCTTTCCAATTGCAATTTGAATCTGGCCCTGATGTCGGTCATCGCATCATCCTCGATAACCGGCCACCCGCGAGATACAAACCGAGCAGCACGACGAACGAGAACAGCACCATGCTACCCGCGAGCCAGTGCGCCGCTCCGTATTCCATCGCCTCGACATGATTGTAGATCGCGACGGACAACACCCGCGTCTCTCCGGGAATGTTGCCACCCAGCATCAGCACCACGCCGAATTCACCGACGGTATGGGCAAAGGCGAGAATGATCGCGGTGAGAATACCGGGGCGCGCCAGCGGCAACGCCACGCTGATGAAACGATCCAACGTGCCTGCACGCAAGGTGGCCGCCACTTCCAGCGGGCGTTTGCCCATCGCTTCGAATGCGTTCTGGATCGGCTGCACTGCAAACGGCAGCGAGAACAGCACCGAGCCGACCACCAGCCCGGCGATGGTGAACGGCAGGGTACCGAGATGCAGTGCTTTGGTCAGCTCACCCACCGGCCCCTGCGGTCCCATCAGCAACAGCAGATAAAAACCCAGCACCGTGGGCGGCAACACCAGCGGCAACGCCACCAGCGCCGATACGATGCCCCTGTACCAGTTGCGATTGTGCGCCAGCCACCACGCCAGCGGCATGGCGATCAGCAACAGCAGCAAGGTGGTAACGCTCGCCAGCTTGAGCGTCAGCCAAACGGCTTGCAGATCGTCGGGGCCTATCGTGTGCATGAGAGAGTGCGCATGGTGTTGTCAGGCCAATTCAATTCAGGTCAGGGCAGCACATATCCGTAACTGCGGATCACCGCGGCCGCTTTCGCACTCTTCAGGAATGCGAGGAAAGACTTTGCCGCCGCCTTGTCTTTTGCGCCGGCCAGCAGCACCGCGCTTTGCCGGATCGGCTTGTACATGTCCGTCGGCACCAGCCACCAAGAACCTGCGCTCACCTTGCCGTCGCGCATCACCTGCGACAGTGCAACAAATGCCAACTCGGCATTCCCGGTCGCGGCAAACTGGTAGGCCTGCGTGATGTTCTCGCCCATCACCAGCCTGTTCCGTATCGAATTCCACATCGCCAGTTTTTCCAGCGTTTGTTTCGCCGCCATACCGTAGGGCGCAAGCTTGGGATCGGCGATACCCAGCTTTGTGTAGTCGCTCTTGCGCAATACCGTGCCGTTGTCGTCGATATAGCCGAGCTGCGCGCTCCACAGCACCAGTTTGCCCAGCGCATAGATGAAACGCGAGCCGCCGACTGTCAATCCCTCATCCTCGAGACGTTGCGGAGTTGCCGTATCCGCCGCAATGAACACGTCGAACGGCGCGCCTTGCCTGATCTGCGCATAGAATTTTCCGGTGGAACCGAAACTGAGTTTCACCGTATCCCCGCTCTGCTGCTCGAACAGTGTGACGATCTGCCTCATCGGCGCGGAAAAATTCGACGCCACTGCGGCGTTTATCTCGCCCGCATACACCGGCAAGCTGATCAGGCCGGACAACACCGCAACAACAGCAACATGAACGTGCAATCTGAAAAAACTCATCATCGATATTCCCGTGAAGTGAGTTGCCATGATATCAAGCAAGATGAAAGTCCGGACAGGATTGTTCTGACCGTCGCGGCAAATCGTTCATGCCGTGTTCCACCTGCACACTCCCCTGTTTCAAATTTTCCAAAACATGGATCACTGAACTTTTTTATTTTCGTTGCGTCAATGTGCGCGACAACTTCGCATGTTAGACAATTTTATTCCCTGATATGCCAACATGAACAGATATGGAGACAGACTATTCACATGAACAGATTCAGGGCAGCAGACACTGATCAGCAGCGTGAGAAATAGTGAAGCCGGCAGTACAGCAGATCAAGAAATATCAAACCGGCATTGCCCTCAACGCTACAGATTTAACGGGGTTGCTATAGCAGCATCAGAGATTTTTTTGTTACAAAAAATTACAGGAGAAAACGAATAATGGACAGTCTTGCGGTTGATCCAACCATTACACAAAGCAACACCCTCACCGCCTTCAAAGAACTTCGCCGTTACCTCAACACACAGATCCTGGGCCAGGAAAGTCTGGTGGAAAGTCTGCTGGTCACGTTATTGTCGGCGGGTCATTTGCTCATTGAAGGACCGCCCGGCCTGGCCAAGACACGCGCCATCAAGGCACTGTCGCACGGTGTGCAATGCGACTTCCAGCGCATCCAGTTCACACCCGACATGTTGCCTGCGGACCTGACCGGATCGGACATTTATCGCCCCGAAGACGGCAGCTTCCGCTTTCAGCGCGGCCCCCTGTTTCACAACCTGATCCTCGCCGATGAGATCAATCGTGCGCCGGCCAAGGTTCAATCTGCACTGCTGGAGGCGATGGCAGAGCAACAGGTCAGCGTGGGCATGACCACCTATGCGTTGCCCCGGTTGTTCCTGGTCATGGCGACACAAAATCCGATCGAACATGAAGGTACCTACCCTCTTCCGGAAGCCCAGTTGGACCGCTTCATGCTGCACACCCTGGTGGATTACCCCGACCGTGCCAATACCCGCCTGATCATGGATCTGGCACGACGCGAAGCGCTCGACGAACGCGAATTGCCGCCGCCTGTGCGACTGGTCACACAGGAAATCGTGTTCGCGGCACGCCGGGAAATATTGAGCCTGAACCTCGCTGCTTCGGTGGCTGATTACATCGCCGCCCTGGTCGATGCGACACGCCGACCCGATACATACAGCAGTAAATTAACCGAATGGTTGCGTTGGGGAGCCAGCCCGCGTGCGGCAATCTCCATCGAACGCGGAGCGCGTGCGCTCGCCTGGCTGGACGGACGCGATTACGTCAGTCCCGAAGACGTCCAGGCGATTGCGCCGAACGCATTGAGGCATCGTTTGTTGCTTGATTACACCGCGCAGGCACGCGGCGTCACCACCCGGGACTGCATCAGGGAATTGCTGCAGAAAGTTCCCGCTCCATGATCTTTCCCGATCTTGAAGAATTGTCCGCACTGCGCGGCGCGGCAAGGGGACTGAGCTTGCGTGCCCGCCATCCCGCAATGGCGCAATTGCAGGGAGGACATCGCAGTGCCCAGCGCGGGCGCGGGCTGGAATTCGAAGAGGTACGCCTTTACACGGCCGGCGATGATGCGCGCAACATAGACTGGCGTGTCACTGCCAGACGCGGACGCCCGCATACCAAACTGTTCAGGGAGGAGCGCGAGCGCCCCGTGTGGCTGGTTGCCGATATTCATCCCGGCCTTTATTTCGGCAGTCGCCGCCAGTTCAAGTCTTCGGTCCTGCTGCGCGCCGCAGCCATACTCTCCTGGGTCGCCGCAATTGGCGGCGACCGGGTGGGCGCGGTGATTTCCGTTGCGGGATCGCAGCCGCTGATTTTTCCGCCGCGCGCCCGCGAAGCGGGTGTGCTTCCGATCCTGCAGGCGTTGGTGGAGTCTCAACCGACCGGACCCGGCACTCCGGCACCCGGAGGATTGCTTGACGCCGTCTCGACCCTGCGCCCATTGCTGCAGCCCGGCAGCCTGATCCTGTTGCTCAGTGATTTTGCCGATCTCGACACCGCCACGGAGGACCTGCTGTCCAGCGCAAGCATGCACAGCGATTGCCGCCTGTTATGGATTACGGATCCGCTGGAAAGCAGCGGGTTGCCATCAGGAAGCTATCGTGTCGGCCTGCCCGATCGCATCTGGTGGATGGATGGCGACCAGAGTCGCACATCCTGGCAGAAGTCCTGGCAAGCACGCGAACAGCGTCTGAACGATCTGGCGACGCGCCTGAATATGCCCCTCAGCCGCCTCGACACACAAGATCCGGTTACCGAAAGGATGATCGCATTGCTGCGGGAACCGGCATGGGCAGCGTGAAACCCGACTGGCTGGCGCAACTTTCACCCGAACACGCACCGCCTCCGGCGGGATGGTGGCCACCTGCGCCGGGATGGTGGATATTGCTCGCGTTGGCTGTGCTGGCCATCGCCTACCTGATATTCAGGCTGCGCAACCCGAACTTGCGCCTGCAGCGTGCTGCACTGGACCAGCTGAGATTTCTGGAAACCTCGCACATCGACGACATGGTGCTGGCGCGCGAGCTCGAACATCTGCTGCGCCGCTATGCGGTCGCGCGTTTCGGACACGACTTGGTCGCGGGACTGAGCGGCGAAAAATGGATCACTTTCATCGTCGAACATGGCGGAAGTGCATTGGCCGGCAACTGCGGAACCAGCATGCTGCGTGCGGCTTACGGCGGAACCGCCAGCGTGGACCGCAGCGTGATTCTTGTCGGCACACGCGCGTTTCTGAAGGGGAAATAATGCTGCATTTCGACTGGCCCTGGATGTTGCTGGCGCTGCCATTACCCTGGTTGACCGCGCGTTTTATGCCCCGTGCAACCGCAAGAAGCGGGGCGCTGTTTTTGCCATTCGCGTCTTCAATTTCGTCTGACTGGGTTCCTTCCCCGGGTAGGCCTGCGCGCGCGCGCAGCCTGTTGTTTGCGCTGGTCTGGATATTGTTGATCGCAGCCGCCACCCGTCCGCAGTGGCTGGACGATCCGCTGCCGGTGCCGACCACCGGGCGTAGGCTGATGCTCGCGGTCGATGTATCCGGCTCGATGGCGACACAGGACATGGCGGGCAACGAATCGCGCCTGAATGTGGTGCAGCAGGTTGCCGGGGATTTCATCAGGCATCGCCAGGGCGACCAGGTCGGCCTGATTCTGTTCGGCACCCAGCCCTATCTGCAGGCGCCGCTGACCACCGATCTGGATACCGTCGGCCAATTCCTGCGCGAGTCCATGGTCGGCGTGGCCGGACCGCAGACCGCGATCGGCGATGCGATCGGCCTCGCGCTGAAGCGCCTGGACAGCGAACGCAGCGTCGGCAGAAAGGGCGAGATGGTGCTGATCCTGCTCACCGACGGCGGCAACAATGCCGGCATGATGGATCCGGAGGCCGCCGCGAAAATGGCCGCCAGCGCGGGCCTGCGCATCTACACCATTGGTGTGGGTGCCGCCGCACAGCAGGGATTTTTCGGCACCAGCGGCAATACCGATCTGGATGAAGGCACGCTCAAGTCCATCGCGCATACCACCGGCGGTGAGTATTTCAGGGCGACCGATGCGGCTGCATTGCAGCAAGTGTATAACCGGATCGACAAGCTCGAACCCAGTGCAGCGCGCGAACAATGGTACCGCCCGCACCGCGAATGGTTTCAGTGGCCACTGGCCCTGGCCCTGTTGTTCAGCATACCTGCGGCATTCATGCGGGGAAGAACATGAGCCCGGACAATTTCATACATTCATTCCATTTTCTGCGCCCGCTATGGCTGCTGGCATTGCCATTGCTATGGATCCTGGTGTTCTGGCTGGCACGGCGACGCAGGGAAGACAGCGCATGGTCGGGCTTGATTGACGCCGAACTGCTGACCACATTGCGCCTCGACGAAGACCGGATCATTGGTATCAGGCCCTGGCCGCTGCTCGCGATGGTGTGGAGCATTGCGGCCATCGCGCTGGCGGGGCCGAGCTGGGAACGCGACCAAGCACCGGCCTATCGTGCCTCTGCGGCATGGGTATTCGTGCTCGATCTTTCGCCGTCAATGACGCTGACCGATGTAGCACCCGACCGTGTCACACGGGCACGTTACGCGCTGGACGATCTGCTGAATGCGGCGCATGACGCGCGGGTCGGGCTGGTGGTGTTCAGCGACGAGCCCTACACCGTGACGCCGCTGACCCAGGATGTCGCCACGGTCAAGGCGCTGCTGCCGCCGCTGAAACCCGGGATCATGCCCAGCCCCGGCGACCATCTCGCGCCGGCGCTCAAACAGGCAGAAAAATTGCTTCAGCAGGGCGGTGCGAAGGATCAGCGCATCGTGGTATTGACCGACGGATTTGACGATCCCGCTGCAGCGTTATCGGCTGCGGCAGAAATCAAAGCGAAACACATTTCGCTGAGCATCGTCGGCGTCGGCACCACGGGCGGTGCCCCGCAGTCAAGCAACAGCGGCGGTTTCGTACAGGACAAACCGGGCCGAGCGCTGATGGCCCGCCTGGATCAACCCCGCTTGCAACAGCTGGCTGAAACCGGCGGGGGCAGCTATGTCGATATTGCACAGTTGCCTACCCTGCTGGCAAAAATGCAAGCCTCATCCGAATCTGCAAACGGGTTATTGGCGGTGCACGGTGTCCAGGTCACGCAGTGGCGTGACGCAGGCATCTGGTTGCTTCCTGTGCTGTTGATACTGGGTGCCTTTCTTGCGCGAAGGGATTGGCTATGATGCGCACGATTATCATGCTTATCCTGTTTGCAATCGCGATTCCGGCTGAAGCAAATTCAAGCTGGAACCGTCTGTGGCTGAACCAGGATCAGCGCGGCGAAGCGCTGCTGCAAAAGGGTGATGCAAGCGCTGCAGCCGGGGTATACAGGGATCCCAGACGCAAAGCTTACGCCGAAATAAAAGCCGGGTTGTTCAAACAGGCAGCGAGCGATCTGGGCGATCTTCACGATAGCGATTCCGACTATAACCGCGGCAACGCACTCGCAAAAATGGGAAATCTGAAAGGCGCGCTGGACGCCTACGATGCCGCGCTGAAGAGCGACCCGAAAAATCATGACGCGCAACATAATCGCGACCTGGTCGCGAACGCGTTGAAGCAGAAACCGCCGCAGCAAAATTCCGGGCAACACAAGTCCGGCAGCAACAAGCAACAGAATGGCAAGTCCGGCGGCAAACAGGACAGTCAATCCGGCAAAGGCGCAAATAGCCAAAACGGGCGACAATCACCTGAAAAAAATTCATCACCATCGGGGAAAAACCGCAGCAAGTCTGCAGGCGGAAATTCTTCCGCGCAACAAAACCGGCAAAACGCATCAGGTGAAGGCAATACACAAAAGAATTCGGAGCAGCATAAAGGCAATTCAAATCCTGCCGCGCAGTCCGGGCAAGGTCAGACCGGCGCTGCAGCAAGCCAGCAGCAGACCGGAGGGATCGGCAGCCAAACCGGCAAAGGTACATCCCCTGATGATGCCGCACAGGCCCGTCAGGATGCCGCGGAAAGCCTCGCCGCACACAAACAAAAACAGGGTACCGCCGGAAGCCAAAGCGCTTACAGCGCAGTGCCGCCCCCTGCCCAAAAAACCCCCTTGAGCGAACAGCAACTGTCAAAGGAACAATGGCTGCGCAGTATCCCGGACGATCCCGGCGGCCTGCTCAGGCGCAAGTTCATGATCGAGTACATGTTGAGACAACAGAAGGCACAGCAATGAACAACCTCAATCGCATATTACTTGCACTGATCTTCGCAACATTCACACTGCCGGCGCTGGCATCGGTCACGGCCACCGTGGACAATGACCATGTCGCATCGGGACAGACCGTGCAACTGCAGCTGCAACATGACGGCACCACCAACAGCCAGCCCGATCTCGGCCCGTTGCGCAATGATTTCGATGTGCTCGGCAGCAGCTCCGGTTCCAATGTGCAGATCATAAACGGACACATGTCATCGCAGACCCGGGTCACCGTGCTGCTGTCCCCCAAGCACGACGGCAATATCCGCATACCGCCGCTGCAATGGGACGGGCAGCAGACTGCGGCGATCGATCTCACGGTGGGCAGCAGCGGCAGCACAGCAGCCGGTCAGCCAGTGCCCTCCTCCGGCAACGCTTCGCAACATATCTTCCTGACCGCGACGCTGGACCAGAAGCAGCCCTATGTACAGGCCGCCGACGTGCTGACGGTGCGGCTCTATACGGACCGGCCGATCTTCCAGGCCAGCCTGGACCTGCCGGCCAGCAACGATGTGCTGGTCAAACAGCTCGGCAAGGACCAGCAGTCCACCGAATTGCGCAATGGCCGCAACTACCAGATCGTCGAGCGCAAATACCTGCTGTTCCCGCAGCATAGCGGCGCGCTCAGTCTGGACGGGCCGGTGCTTGACGCACAGGTGCAGGCCAGCGGGGGCAACAACCCTTTCGGCAACGATCCGGCATTCGGCAACCTGTTCGGGCAAATGCCGCTCGCGGGGATGCTGAATGCAACACGTCCGATACGCCTACATGGCAAGACCATTACGCTGAACGTGCTGAAGCGCCCCGCCGCCGCGACCGGTTCAAACTGGCTGCCCGCACAGAATGTCACGCTGCAGGAAACCTGGCGCCCGGATTCGGGCGTGATCCATGTCGGCGACCCGGTCACGCGCCATCTGCATCTCACCGCGCTCGGGCTCACCGGCGCGCAATTGCCCGACCTCGGCTCGCTGATGCGGGCGCCGGACGGCATCAAGACCTATCCCGACCAGTCCAGCGCAAAAGATACGGTACAGAGCGACACCGTGCTCGGCACGCGCGACCAGGATATCGCGCTGATCGCGTCACGGCCCGGCCGCTTCGAGCTGCCTGAAGTGAAACTGAACTGGTGGGACACGGTTCACGATGTCCAGCATGTCGCCACGCTGCCCGCGCGCAGTCTGGATATCCTGCCTGCTGCCGGTGGCAGTGCCACAGCGACGATGCCGCCGCCGACCAATGCGGCACCTTTGAACCAGCCCGGCCCTGCTGTGCAGACAGGCGCGCCCGCGCAGGTACAGAAGAGCGCGAAACCCATGACGTGGATCTGGATCAGCGCCGGGCTTGCGCTGCTCTGGCTGGGCACGTTATTCGGATGGTGGTACACCCGCCGCCGCGCACAACCGGTGTTGGCCGAAAAGACCACAAAGGAAACAGCCCCTGCCGCCGCACCCAACCGTGCCAGCTCATTCAAGGCATT
>JBBRFZ010000073.1:0-12997 GCA_038241165.1 Burkholderiales bacterium
GGTTGTACCATAGGTCAGGGCATAACCGGTGTGTCGACCCTGTCGCTCGGTTCCTTTCTGGCGCTTGCAGCCATCGTCACGGGTTCTGCCGTTACCATGAAAATACAATACCGCATCATGATGCGGGAAGCCTGATCATCGATTCCTGAACGAATCCGGGACAACTGACTGGCTGCATATGCCGTGAAGCGTCTGTTGTCCCTCGAGTCTAAACTGCATTCAGCCCGGGCAACCTTGCTCGAGTATGGATCAAGTGCATCAGACAGGATAAGGCCATGAAAATTATTGTTGCCGGTTTGTTGTTCATATTCTGCATCGGAACAGGCTACGCTGAAACGCGCGATGCCGAGCAGTACTTCTTTGATTTGAAAATGGGCGACTTCAAGAGCGAGTTGGCCAATGCAAAGCAGTCGGGCAAGACAGGCATCATGATCATGTTCGAGCAGACCGATTGCCCGTTCTGCTACCGAATGGAGCACACCATCCTCAACCAGAGCGAAGTCCAGGACTACTACCATAAGCACTTCCTGCTTTTCACGGTAGACATCCGCGGCAGCCTCCCGATGGAAAATTTCAAGGGAACGGAAACAACGGAAAAAGCGTTCAGCCTGGAGCACCGCGTATACGGAACGCCGGTATTCGATTTTTTCGACCTGAACGGCAACCTGATCACGCGCTTTCCCGGTACCGCATTCGACGTCAATGAGTTCATGCAACTGGGCAAATGCGTGGCGGAAGGCGCGTGCAAAACCATGTCGTTCAGCGCTTACAAGAGACAGTCGGCGAAATGAACCGCTTTACCAGCGGGCCGTTCCTGAACCGCATCGCTTGCCTGCTTTTTCTTGCTGCGATCCGCACTCCTGCGATGGCCGATACGCTCACCCTGGAAGCTGCACTTGCCACCGCCGAGTCGGACCATCCCGACCTGTTGATGGCCGAGGCGGACCGGGACATCGCCCTGGCGGATCGAGATATCGCCAGTTCAAGCCGCGATACCCGCATCGATCTTGAAGGTATTTTGCGCAGTGGAAGACCCACGACCGGCGTGCCGGACTTCACCAGTGACAACAGCGTTCGTCTGACAGCACGCAAGACGCTCTATGATTTCGGACGCAGCAGCAATGCCGAGCGGGCTGCGCAATTCGAACTGAAGGCACGCGAGGCCGATCTCACCACCACGCTCGACCAGCGCCACCTTGAGATCATGGCGCGCTTTTTCGACGTGCTGCTGATCGACATGCAGTACACAGTGGATAACGAATTGATGGCGGTGTATTACGTAAATTACGACCAGGGCAAAGACCGGCTGGCACAGGGGCAGATATCCAGTGTAGAACTGGCCGAGCTCGAATCACGCTATCAGGACATTCTGTTGAAGCGCAATGCCAGCGCACAGCGACAGCGCCTCACGCGCGCCTTATTGGCCAATGCGATGAATCGCCCAGATCTGTTGCCCGGCAACCTGGAAGACCCCAAGCTTCCGGGCAACCAGCGTGCCCTGCCCGATTATGAAACCCTGCTTCCAATCATGCTGAACAACAATCCACGGTTGAAAGCGCAACGGGAAATGCTGGCGGCTTCGCAAGATCGCATGGCAGCACTGCGTGCGGATAATGGCCCGACCCTGGATGCAGAAGTGCAGGCCGCCGATTACAGCCGCCCTGCAACCACACGGGATAGGCTGAGTGGAGGACTGATCCTGTCCTGGCCTTTGTACCAGGGCAATCGTTCGGGCTCCCGCGTTGCACGCGAAATGGCCCGGTTCAACAAACTGCAGGCCGGCACCGAAAAACTGAAGATGGATCTGACCCAGGCACTGCTGGAGACCTGCCTTGATATTACCCGGTTACAAAGCACGGCGCGCAGTGCCGCCCGTGGATATACCGATTACCGTAATCTGCAGTTGGAACGTAGCCGCGGCCTGTATGAGATGGAGATGAAGAGCAACCTCGGCACTTCGATGTCGGAAACATCGGATGCCAGACTGCGTACCCGTCGCAACGAATATCTATTGGCACTGGGTTTCGCGCGTCTGGAGGCTTTGCTGGGCAAGCCGCTCAGTGAGACTGCAACAAGCAAAGGAAATGAAAAATGAAAAAATGGATAGCGCTACTCACCGTCGTATTCTTTCCCCAGGCACTGTGGGCCGAAGATGTGCCGGCAACCCTGCAATGGTCGCAGCGGGTTGAACTATCCACGCCGGTATCCGGCGTCGTAAAAGCGGTAAACGTCGAAGTGGGCGATCTGGTTAAAAAGGGCCGGGTCTTGCTGTCACTGGACAGCACAACTTACCGGGCCAGCGTGGCCGAAAACCAATCCGAAATAACCCGCTTGAATGCAGAAGCGGAAGAGGCCAAACGCGATCTGGATCGCGTGCAGGAGTTGTATCAGCGCACCATCGTTTCCACCACGGATCTTGATCAGGCCAAACTGCGCAGGGTAAAAAGTCTATCCATGCTTGCCGAAGCGCGTGCACGATTGCGGCAAAATCAGAAAATACTGGACGATACATCCCTGCGCGCTCCATTCGATGCAGTCGTGATTCTCCGTCAGGCAGAGCCGGGCATGAGCGTGGCCAGCGGGCTGCAGCCGCAGATGCTGCTGACGCTGGCCAGATCGGGAAAGATGATTGCACGCATGCAACTCCCATCCGTGCAAATAGACAATCTGAAAACTGGCCAGGCGGTAACCGTGAGCGTCGCCGGAACAAGCTATACCGGGAAAATCAAAATGCTGGGATTGGAACCGGTCCAGACAAAGGAAGGGACGACATATCCAGTCGATGTGCTATTCGCGAACAAGCGGCCGTTACGTGCCGGAGCGCCGGCGATGGTGAAACTGCCCTGATTGCGTATGTTGCCGGGCCCGTAATATTTATTCTGTATCGTTGTAATCCAACACCATAATCTTTGGCGCCCGGTCTATGCGGTATAAAGCCAGTAGCAGGACTACGGTCGAAACGAGCATAAAATGGGGCCCGAATAGCCAGAACACCATCGGCACCAAAAAATAATAGGCGCGCATGCCCATGCTGTAGAAATGGCCGGCCCGATTGAGATGAGTCGCCACATGCGCAGGCGTGATCATCTTGTGATTCAACCTGACCGGGACATTAATCATGAAGCCCACGTGATTGAAAATACGGATAGCCATGGAAAAGCCGAAGAAAGCGACAAACAGATCAAGCAGGAGCATAAGCAGTTTCACCATCCACAGCATCGGATTAATTGAAGCAGCCATGTTAAGGGCATGCCAATGCGCCTCCAACTTATCCCCCTGTTCGCTGAGCGTCAGCACCCCGATAATCAAAAGCACCGATGTTGAAGCGAGAAAAGTGGCCGCCATGGTGGAATTGCGCAGAGTCTGCACAGCCAGCACGGCATTTTTCTCATCTGCCATGATGTTCTCCACCCATGCCGTCCGTGCAATCCTGTTGACAGCCTGCACCGTGTAAGCAGGGTTCTTCTTGATTTTATTACGAAGAAAAATGTGATACAGGACGATAAGCAACACTGTTACCATAAAACTGGCAAAATCGTTGGCAAGTGATAATACTAGCAAGTGAACATCCATGACTGCGACAAACCCGAATAATCTGATTGGCTAAAAAAACGAACTGGATTCTTCACCGACGAGGCCCAGCCCCCCTATTGTGTGATTACATTTTAACAGAGCTGAAAATTGTGAACCGGAAAACCGGCTTCATGGCTCAGGGAACGATTTCCGCTTCGAGTCTCTCCTTGATGTCTTTCAAAGCGTTCCTCTCGGATGGGAAGATATTTTTGTCCTGAATGTCATTTTGCAACCCGGTGCGTTGCATCACTTCCAGCACCGGCAATTTGATATTATAAAATATCAGTAATATCCCGTTTCCCCTCAACCGTGTGACAAGTTCGCGCAACATTGCCACGCCCGAGGCATCAAGCCCGTTGATACCCCTTGCATCCACCATTACGTATCTGACATCCGCATCGTTGCTGATCAGATAGAGGATGGAGGACTCAAAATAATTCACGTTAGCGAAATACAGCTGCCCGTCAAAACGGATTGCTACAACCTCCGGATGAAACTGCGGCAGACTGTATCTTTCTGCATTCTGCAGCTCGCCGTTCTCGTCCAGACCCAGCAGAACAATGCGCGGCTTCATGGTGCGGAACAGGAACATCGCCAACGCAAGCAGCATTCCGACCAGTATCCCGTACTGAATATTGGGCGCAAACAGCAGTGTCGCGACAAAGGTTGATGCTGCCGCAATACCATCCCGTTTGCTTGCATTCCACGCATCGCGGAATACTTTGAAATTGATCAGGGAGATCACCGCCAGAATGATCACGGCCGCGAGCGTTGGCTTGGGCAATTGATGCAACAGCGGGGTCAGCACCAGCAGCGTCAGCAACACCGCGATCACGGTGAAGATCGAGGCAAGTCCGGTTTTCGCACCCGAGGAAAGATTCAGCGCCGAGCGCGAGAAAGAACCGCTCACCGGCATGGTGTGATTGAAAGATGCGGCGATTTTCGCCAGTCCCTGACCGATCAGCTCCTGATTTTCATCCCACGCCGTGCGGGTCTTGATGGCGATGATCTTGCAGCTGGACATGGCTTCCATGAAACTGACCAGCGCGATCACAATTGCCATGGGCAGCAGTGACACGCTGCTCTCCCAGTTCAGTTCGGGCAGGCTGAAGGCGGGCAGGCCCTGCGGCACATCGCCAACCACCCTGCCCCCCATTGCCTCGAAACCGACCAGATAACTTGCAACCGTAGCCAGTGTCACGGCGATCAGCACTCCCGGTAGCTTGGGCGCAAAACGCTTCAATGCCAGCATGATCGCCAGGGAAGACACGCCAAAGATCAGCGAAGCCTCGTGCATCTCATCCATATGTCCAAGGATATGAGCAATGTCCACCAGAAAGTGCTGGCTGTTCCGCAATGACAACCCGACCAGTGGCGCGAGTTGCGACAGCCCGATGATGATGGCGGCGGCGTTGATGAATCCCATCAGCACAGGATTCGACAGAAAGTTGAGCAGCACCCCCATGCGTGCCAACCCCATGATGATCTGCACTACACCGGAGAGGAACGCCATCAGCACCACCGCCGTGTAAAACTGTTCGGTTCCCCAGTGCGCGAACGGGATAACGCTGGCCGCCGTCAATAATGAGGTCATCGCCACCGGCCCGGTGGAGAGGACCCTGGATGAGCCGAACAGCGCACCGAGCAGTGACGGGATCAGGATCGCATACAGTCCGAAATAGGCCGGCACACCGGCCAGTTGCGCATAGGCCAGCGACTGCGGGATAGCGACCAGCGCGACCGTGATCCCCGCGATCAGATCGGCCTTGAGTGTTTCACGGTTGATCTCCCGTCGCCAGGTCAGGAACGGGAATAGCTTGTTGAGCCAAGCTGTACGGCCGGCTTCATCTACAGGCAAAACGATTCCCCCATTATCGTAATTTCATTAGTCCGCAGATTGAACATCATGACACCATTTGATAATAGAGGTTTTGCGGGTGATTCGCCTCGGCGAAAAATAACCAGCGTTCCGCCATCAGGCCGGCATATTGCAGGATGAACGTGGCACCCAGCAGCCAGGGTAACGGATGAGACAGGCTGATGAAAAGCAGCGACAAAGGTATGGCAAAAACCAATATCAAAAATGCGGGCTTGATGGCGCGCATGAACGCAGCACTTTTGCCATGGAAGAACTCGCGCGTGTTGAACGAGCCGCCCATGGCACCCTGTGATTTTTGCACAATACGCGGATGTTTGATCCCGATAGCCGTTTGCAGGGTTGATGTCGGTCTCAACCGCGCATTGCGCCAAAGTGAAGCACTACGGCCGAGCAATCCGAGCAGGGTGATGATGAATGCCCAACCGGCAAAAAAACTTGCCTGTGTTGGAGCATAGTTGGTGGCGAAAAATGTGGCGAAAAATGCGGCAAACGTGAAACCCGAAGCGCCGCCGAGCAGAATGAAATTGATGACCGTCAACGGTGTATGCCATTCGCGCAGGAAACGCAGGCAGGCGTAGATCATGCCGGTACAGACAAACAGCACGAAAGCCAGCACGGTGCCGAGGCCGCCCGATACGATACTGAGGTCAATCGGCATCCCGCCGCGCAGGATAACCAGCACCGGCCTGAAGTCCAGCAGGTGCGTCATGGCATACAGGAATACCACGCCCATGAAAGCGGGCAGCGCGATGACTTCGCGCGACAGCCAGGAGGTGCGCCATTGCGTCGCAGTACGCCAGGCGCGTTCGGGATGGCCGAGATGCAAAAACGAAGCAGCCAGCCCGCCGATCAGAAACACCAGCGCCAGCAGGCTGCCATAGCCATAAAACGCATCGTCTTGCAGCGGTAATAGACCAAACAGTGCATAGGATTGCTGCGTATACAACGCAAGGAACAACCCCTGGCCGACGCCGATCAACGTGGTGAGAAAAATGACTGAGAAGGCCGGTTTCATAAGTATTTCATTTCAGTGATTACCATGACGTGACATCGTCTAGCGTCGGATCGGATTTCTTCGGCTTGGGCAACTTGCCGTCAACCTTGAGGGGATTATCGATACGTTCAAGTTCGTCCTTGTGTATCTTGATGTTGGTTTTGCGGCGTGGCAGGTAATGGTTGGCCGGATGGGTGCCCCATTCCGGCATCAGCGCATAACCGGCGCTTTCGCGGATCGCCTTCGACACCACCGATTCTTCATCATGCACATCCCCGAACAGCCGTGCACTGGTCGGACAAGCCATCACGCATGCCGGCTTGCGGTCGGACTCAGGCAGTTTCATGTCGTAGATGCGGTCCACGCACAGCGTGCATTTCTTCATCACCTGCTGCTTTTCATCCAGTTCGCGCGCGCCGTAGGGGCAGGCCCAGGAGCAATACTTGCAGCCTATGCATTTGTCGTAATCCACCAGCACGATGCCGTCTTCCTTGCGCTTGTAGGAAGCGCCGGTCGGACACACCGGCACGCAGGGCGGATCTTCACAATGCAGACAGGACTTCGGGAAATGCACCGTCTCGGTGTTGGGATATTGCCCGACCTCGAAGGTCTGTACGCGGTTGAAAAATGTGCCGGTCGGATCGGCACCATAGGGGTTCTCGTCACACAATGGCCCGGCTGAACCGGATGTGTTCCATTCCTTGCAACTGGTCACGCAGGCATGACAACCCACACAGACATTCAGATCGATTACCAGCGCAAGTTGGGTCATTTTTTTCCGCCCTTTCTGCCGCCGAAATAGGCAAACCATTTTGGGGTTTTGCCCATGCCCGGCACGGGTTTCATGGTCTCGAACTGCGGCGAGGTCTGTTCGGGTTCTTCCGGTCCGGCCGGATAGATGCGCACCTTCACGTCATACCAGGCAGCTTGGCCAGTGATCGGATCCGAGTTGGAATAGCGCGTGCCGTCGGCATCGACCGGCAGCTCTTCCGAGATCAGGTGATTGAGCAGAAATCCCTTTTGCGATTCGTTCGCGTCGGGAGACAGACTCCACGCACCGGCTGCCTTGCCGATCGCATTCCAGGTCCACACCGTTCCCGGCTCGACCGCCTCGGAAAAACGGCACATGCAGCGCACCTTGCCCCATTGCGATTCCACCCACATCCAGCCGCCGTCCTCGATACCCGCCTCCTGTGCTGCAAGCGGATTCACGAACAGAAAATTGTGCGTGTGGATCTGGCGCAGCCAGGCATTCTGCGAATCCCAGGAATGGTACATGGCCATCGGACGTTGGGTCACTGCCGCCAGCGGATATTTGAAATTATCGCTGGATTGCGTTTCCAGCGGTTCATAGAAGAATGGCAACGGATCGAAATAGGTCTCGATGCGCTTGGCCAGATGAGCGGGTGGCTTGCGTGTGATACCGCGACCCTGCGCAGCCAGACGGAACTTCTGCAGCACTTCGGAATACATGTGGATCAGGATGGGTTCGCCATAGCGCGTGATGCGGTTGCGCTGCGACCATTCCAGATATCCCTTGTTCCAGTTGCGCATGTACTGATATGAAGGAGGCAACTTGTAGTGGAATACGCAATCGTTTTTTTCGTACATCTCCCACTGCTTCGGGTTCGGTTCACCAATCAGCGACTTCTCGCCGCCCTTGCCGCGCCATCCGGCCAGAAAACCGATTCCGGAACCCGGCTCGGTCTCCCAGTTGGTTATGAAATCAGGGTAATCACGATACTTGCGCTTGCCTTCCTTGGTGGCGAAAGCGGGCAACTTCAAACGTGAGCCCAACTCGATCAACACCTCCTGGAAAGGCTTGCATTCACCGGTCGGTGCCAGCACCGGAATTCGCACCGAATCCACCGGGCCGTCGAATTCGGAGATCGGCCGGTCCAGCATCGACATCACGTCATGACGTTCCAGATAGGTCGTGTCCGGCAGGATCAAGTCCGCATAGGCGGTCGTCTCGGAATGGAACGCGTCGCACACCACGATGAACGGAATCTTGTATTCGCCGTTCTGTTCCTTGTCGTTGAGCATCTTCCTGACCTCGACGGTGTTCATCGTCGAGTTCCAGCCCATGTTGGCCATGAAGATCAGCAGCGTGTCTATCTTGTATGGGTCGCCGCGCCAGGCATTGGTGATCACGTTGTGCATCATGCCGTGCACCGACAGCGGATATTCCCACGAGAACGCCTTGTCGATGCGTACCGGGCTTCCGTCAGGATTGACGAACAGGTCGTCCGGGTCCGAGGGCCAACCCAGCGGCATGCCATCCAGCGGCGTGTTCGGCTTGACTGCCAAAGGTGTATTCGGTGTGCGTGCGCAAGGCGGGATGGGGCGCGGGAACGGTGTCTTGTGGCGGAAGCCGCCGGGTCTGTCGATGGTGCCCAGCAGCGACATCAGAATGGCCAGTGCACGTATCGTCTGGAAGCCGTTGGAATGTGCCGCCAAACCGCGCATCGCATGGAAGGCCACCGGGTTGCCAGTGACGCTGTCGTGCTCCTTGCCCCATGAGTCGGTCCATGCGATCGGCAATTCGATCTTCTGGTCGCGCGCCGTGATGCCCATCTCGTAGGCAAGACGACGTATCGTCTCGACCGGGATGCCGGTGACCTGGCTGGCCCATTCAGGCGTGTAATCCTTGACCCGTTCCTGCAGCAACTGGAAAGCCGGTTTGACCGGTACACCATCGGCCAATTTAAATTCGCCAAACAAATATGGATCAGCCCCCTCGGAGTGCGTGATGACCGGTTTGTTGGTATTGCGATCCCACCACAATTTATTTTGCGGATCGTAGCAGCCCTCTTCTTCCGGGACTTCAGTACGCACGAACATGCCGAACTCGTCATGCGCATCGTCGAGATTCACCAATTGACCGGAGTTGGTGTAACGCACCAGAAATTCGCGGTCATACAGACCCAGTGCGATGATCTCGTGAATCAGCGCGAGCAACAGCGCGCCGTCGGTGCCGGGACGTATACCCACCCATTCGTCGGCGATCGCCGAGTAGCCGGTGCGTATCGGGTTGATGGAGATAAAGCGGCCGCCCTCGCGTTTGAATTTCGAGATCGCGATCTTCATCGGATTGGAATGATGGTCTTCCGCGGTGCCTATCATGATGAACAACTTGGAACGCTCCAGATCCGGCCCGCCGAATTCCCAGAACGACCCGCCTATCGTGTAGATCATGCCGGCGGCCATGTTCACCGAACAGAAGCCGCCATGCGCGGCATAGTTGGGTGTGCCGAACTGGCGCGCGAACAATCCGGTCAGCGCCTGCATCTGGTCGCGTCCTGTGAACAGCGCGAATTTCTTCGGATCGGTGGCGCGTATCTTTCCCAACCGTTCTTCGAGAATGGAAAAAGTCTCTTCCCAGCTGATCTCCTCGAATTCTCCGGCGCCGCGATCCGTTCCCGGTTTGCGCCGCAACGGCTTGGTCAGGCGTGCCGGAGAATACTGCTTCATGATGCCTGAGCTGCCCTTGGCGCAGATCACGCCGTTGTTGAGCGGATGATTCGGGTTGCCGTCTATGTAGCGCACCTCGCCGTCGCGCAGATGGACGCGTATCCCGCAACGACACGCACACATATAGCAGGTGGTATTGCGCACTTCGTTCTTCGCGTCCGGCGCGGGCGAAGCCAGCGGATCGTGCAGCGGTGAGATCGTGCTCTGTGAGTCGCCAAAATGTTGGGGCTTCATTAAAATCCAGTGCAAAGTTGAATGTACAATCCCGAGCGTTTCCGTAGGAATACGCGTCTTTATTGAAGGCACGATAGTATGCGCAATTGCGGGGTCCGCCAACCATAGCCGTGATGAGCTATGACTATATAACCCATTAGGGGTATCGTAGTTTGGTGACTAAAGTCCTAGCATAGCCCTACCGTCAATCCGGATAGATTGATACGCAGGGAGAAACGAAATGTCACTGGTAAGACCGCATGGTGGGGGCAACCTTGAACCTTTGTTGCTGAAAGGCCGGGCTCTGGCTGACGAGTTGGAACGCGCACTCACCCTGCCGCGCATCAAAGTCAGTTCGCGCGAAAAGGGCGATCTGGTGATGATGGGCATCGGCGGCTTCACCCCGCTGGAAGGCTTCATGTCGTTCAGCGACTGGCAGGGCGTATGCGCCGGCATGAAAATGGCCAACGGCGTATTCTGGCCCATCCCCATCACCCTCTCCACCGATTTTCTCACCGCCAACGATATCGAAACCGGACGCGAGATCGCGCTGGTCGACCCGGAAGATGGCAGCATCCTGGCGACGATGCGCGTCACCGAAAAATACACTATCGACAAAGCGCACGAATGCGCCACCGTGTTCAACACCGTCGACATCGAACACCCCGGTGTGAAGATGGTGATGTCGCAAGGCGATGTCAACCTCGCCGGTCCGGTCAAAGTGCTGTCGCTGGGTGGCTTCGACAAGAAATACGGCGAGCTATTCATGACACCGCGCCAGACACGCGAACTGTTCGAAGAGTTGGGATGGAGCAAGATCGCGGCGTTCCAGACACGTAATCCGATGCACCGTTCGCATGAATACCTGGCAAAAATTGCCATCGAAATCTGCGATGGCGTATTGATCCACTCGCTACTCGGCAACCTCAAGCCGGGGGACATTCCCGCCGACGTGCGCACCGAAGCCATCGGCACGCTGGTCGATAAATATTTCGTCAAGAACACCATCGTGCAGGCCGGCTACCCGCTGGACATGCGTTATGCCGGGCCGCGCGAAGCACTGCTGCACGCGCTGTTCCGCCAGAACTACGGCTGTTCGCACCTGATCGTCGGACGCGACCATGCCGGGGTCGGCAATTACTACGGACCGTTCGATGCACACCACATCTTTGACGAGATCCCGAAGGGCTCGATGGAAACACAACCGCTCAAGATCGACTGGACATTCTGGTGCTACAAGTGCGGCGGCATGGCTTCGGCACGCACCTGCCCTCATGATGAGAAGGATCGGTTGCTGGTTTCAGGTACCAAGCTGCGCAAGTGGTTGTCCGAAGGTGCCGAAGTTCCCGCCGAATTCAGCCGGCCCGAGGTACTGGAGATATTGCGCGCCTATTACGGCGGCCTGCAGGAAAGTGAAAAAGTGGTGGTAAAACTCAGCGGGCACTCGGCTCGCTAGAAAACACCCCCCGATTTAAGGATAATCTTGCGTCTAAAATTTTTAAGGAGAACCTGATGTTCACGAGCAACCCCTTTGCCGAACTTTCGGCATCAATTTCAACCGCCTACATGCAGGGGTATATCGTCTTGATGGTACTGCTGGTCATGGGCGGGACCATACTTGACATGATGCATAAGAAAAGCGCGCAGTACTTTTTTGAGAATGCGAAAAAAGCGAAGAAGAGCGCAAAACGGTCAGTGGGTGGTGGAGAAAAAGCTGCGATTGCCACTTCAGTGCTGATGAAAGAAGTATTAACTTCCGGCGAATTCAGTAATCCAAGACGCAGGCTTTCCCATCTGTTGACCATGTGGGGAACCGTTATTTTCGTCGTGACTACCGCGATCATGATTTTCGGTTATTCAGCTCCCGGCTCAGCCACACCTAATATCCTGCCGGCACTCTGGCATATCGGTGCGCTGATGCTGGCCGTGGGTGGATACTGGTTCTGGTTTGCTATCCGCGTTGATGTCGCTGCGGAAGGACTTCCATGGTTCCGCTTCGAACGTGCGGATTTGTTTATCCTCTCGCTTCTTGCCACCTCGACTTTCGCATTGATCTGGTCATTTACCGGCGGTGGATTAACCCTGTTCTTTGCCTTGTTCATCCTGTCCAGCACGGTTCTCTTTGGCGGCGTTTATTGGTCCAAGTTTGCCCATATGTTCTTCAAGCCCGCTGCGGCCTACCAGAAAAAAATTACCAGGGCCGATGGTTCCCGGGAGAATTTGCCGCCTGACTATGATTTGACGGATCCCGAAGTACAGCGAAAGTTTCCGGATATCCCTACGTACATGGGCAAGAACCCGCCCAACATGGGGCTTTGTATCAAGGCTGAAAGAGCAAACCATTACTAAATATCAATTTAATTAAAAGAAAGACAGAGGAATACTATGCCAACTTTTGTATATATGACGCGTTGTGATGGTTGTGGAGAATGCGTTGACATCTGCCCGTCCGACATCATGCACATCGACAAAAAGCTGCGTCGTGCTTACAACATTGAACCCAGCATGTGCTGGGAGTGTTATTCCTGCGTAAAGGCCTGCCCTCATCAAGCCATTGACGTGCGTGGTTATGCCGACTTTGCACCGCTTGGACACAGTGTTCGAGTACTCCGTGATGAAGAGAAAGGCACGATTGCGTGGAGCATCAAGTTCCGCAACGGCAAGAAAGACATGGAACTGCTGGCACCTATCACGACCAAGCCCTGGGGCTCGGCGACACCGAGACTCGCAGACGTGCCTGCCCCCAGCAAAGAGATGCGCGACAGCCAGCTGTTGTTCAACGAGCCTAAATACATCCGCATGGATGAAGGTGGGTTGCATACACTGGAATCCAATGGCCTGGAAATCAAAAAGGGAGTGCAATA